>DASQAX010000215.1:0-2760 GCA_035635535.1 Vicinamibacterales bacterium
CAGGAGCACGCGTCGCGGCATGCGCTGCGTCCGGAGCTGGTTCGCGCGGTCATCCAGGTGGAGTCGGGGTTCAATCCGCGGGCCCGTTCACCCAAGGGCGCGATGGGGCTGATGCAGCTGATGCCCGCCACCGCGAAGCGGCTCGGCGTCAGCAACGCGTACGACCCCGCGGAGAACATCCGCGGCGGGTGCAGGTATCTTCGACAGCTGCTCGACCGTTACGATGGGAACGAGCAACTGGCGCTCGCGGCCTATAACGCGGGCGAGGGCGCTGTCGATCGCCACGGCAAGAACATTCCGCCCTTCCAGGAAACCCGCGATTACGTCAAGAAGGTGGGCCGCATCACGGACGTGCAGACCGCCTCGCTGAAGCGGAACGCTATCTACAAGACCTTCGAAATCGTCGACGGGCGTGTCATTCCGCGCTATTCCTCGACCAGGCCTCCTACCGGCTCGTACGAAGTCGTCGTACAGTAGCTCCATGACACGCGTCCTGCCGACGCTCGCGCTCGCGGTCGTCGTGTGCGCCGCGCCGGCCTTCGCGCAGAACGCGGCGTTGACGGACATGATGCGGACCGAGCAGCGCTTCGCGGCGCGCGCGCTCGTGGTCGGGTGGAAGCAGGCGTTCCTCGAATACTTCGCCGACAGCGCCGTCGGCTTCGACGGCGAGCAGGCCGTTCCCGCCAAGGATGCCTTTCGCAAGCTGCCGGACCCGCCAAAAAATCGCAAGCTGCTATGGGAGCCGCGCTACGGCGACGTCGCGTCGAGCGGCGATCTCGGATATCTCACCGGCCCCGTGCGCCGCATCGTGCCCGAGCAGAACAACGGGCAGCCGTTCCACTCGGTGTATGCCTCGGTGTGGAAGCGCCAGGCTGACGGTTCGTTCAAGGTCGTCATGGACTTCGGCGTGCCGACGCCGGGGCCGGCGACGTTCGCGGACGGCTTCACGGCAGCCAGGCGAACCGACGTCTACGCCGGCCGCAGCACGGGGGACGCGGCGATCAAATCGCTCAAGGACACGGACGCCGCGCTGACCAACGCGGCGCGCCGGGGCCAGGCGGACGCCTATCGCGGCCACCTCGCGCAGGACGTTCGTTTCCACCGTCCCGACGTCATGCCAATCGTCGGGCAGAACGCGGCGCTGATGTGGCTCGCCGGTCAGCCGGGCTACGCGTCCGGTGAAACGAAGTACGCCGAGACCTCCATGGCCGGCGACCTCGGCTACACGTACGGCGCCTACGCGCTCGCGGGCGAGCGGGCGTCCCGTGGCTTCTACGTGCGCGTCTGGACGCGCGGCCGCGACGGCGTCTGGCGTGTCGCGCTCGACGCCCTTCAACCGCAGTAGGGCGGGTCCCGCCGAAGCGCAGGCGCGAGCGCGAGGCGGACCCGCCAACCCTACCCCTTACAGTAGGGCGGGTCCTTTTGGACCCGCCGCAACCTTTTGGACCCGCCACAACAGGTATAATCACGTTTTCTCTTTAGCGAGGATCAGTGGCCAAACGCACCAAGTCCGCCCTCAAGGCGAATCGACAGAACATCAAGCGCCGGGAGCACAACCGGCAGATGCGCTCGAAGCTCCGCAGCGCGCTCAAGGCGATCCGCGCCTCGCTCGACGCGAAGGACCTCTCCGGCGCGAAGGCGGCTCTGAGTCAGACCGTGTCGATCGTGGACAAGATGGCCACCAAAGGCATCATCCACCGCAATACCGCGGGGCGGTACAAGTCGCGTCTCGCGTCGCGGATGTCCAAGGCCGGTACGTCCAGAGCCGGCGCGTAGTGGCCGGTGTCCTGCAGCGGCTTCTCGCCCGCGCAGGAATCCTGCCCGTCCTCCGGAGCCAGTGGCGCGCCGACCAGGCCTCGACGATCGACAAGCTCGAACACCGGGTCGACAAGCGGCTGGCATCGCTGAAGGACCACATCGACCGCGTTGAAGCGCTGGCCGTGAGACTCCAGGGTCTCGAGAAGCTGGCCAGCTCCGTCGAACGCATCACGGACCTCGAGCGCGAAATCCGCCTGCTGCGCACGACGCTCAAGCTCGACATCGACAACCGCCACCGGGCCCCGCACGATCCAGTCGTGTTCGACGCCGATCGCGTGGGCGCGCACGTGGCGCGCGCCATCGCATCGGCGCCGGTCGAAACCGATCCGTCGGTGCACATCGTCGTCAGCGATCTGATCCCGGCGGATACGTACTCAGCCGTCCTCGACGGCATCCCGCCTCGCATCTTCTTCCCGCAGCGGGACAACGTGAAGCAGAACCTGCGCCTCGCGCAGATGGACGTGGCGCCCGAGAAGACGCTGCAGGCGCTCGGCTTCATCGAGAACGTCCTGGTTCCCCGGATGCTCGTGCCGGCGCTGCTCCGCAGGTTCGCGCCGCACATCCGCGAGTTCTACGTGCGGGAATACGGCCCCGAGAGCGGACCGGCGGTCGCCGCGACACCCCACGAGGCGACGAGCGGCCGGCTCATGCTGCGGCGACCCGGCTATCACCTCGACCCGCACCTGGATCCGAAGCGCGTCGTCTTCACCTGTCTCGTCTACTTCGCGCGCTCGGGCGACAGCGAGGCCTTCGGCACGTCGTTCTACCGGATGAACGGGACACCGAAAGTCGACCGGACCTCCACCTTCTACCCGGCGGCGCAAGGGATCGCCTGCGATCTCGTGAAGATGGTGCCCTTCAGGCCCAACTCCGCCGTAGCGTTCCTGAACTGGGGCGGCGCGCACGGCGCCGACATTCCCAGGTCCGCCCCCGGCGAAACAG
>DASQAX010000216.1:0-5811 GCA_035635535.1 Vicinamibacterales bacterium
TTCCACTTCGTCGGCATGACCTTCAACCCGGAATCCTTCACCGACATGAAGGACAAGTACCACCTGCTGAACGGCCGCAGCTACCCGGACACGGTTAACCCCGGCCCGCTGCAGACCATGTCGACCGACGGCACCATGCACACGTCGCAGCCGTTGCCGACCGTCATCAACATTCCGGCCGGCGGGAAGGCACTGCTGCGCATCTCCAACCTCAGCGTCACCGAGTATTCCACGCTCGCCTCGCTCGGCGTCCCGATGCGGGTCATCGGCATCAACGCGCGGCTGCTGCGTGACCTGTCGGGCAACGACATGACGTACCTGACCAACTCGATCACGATGGCCGGCGGCGAGTCGATGGACGTGCTCCTCGACGCGAGCACCGGTTACACCGCGGGCCAGAAGTTCTTCCTTTACTCGCCCAACCTCGATCACCTGTCGAACGACGCCGAGAACTTCGGCGGCATGATGACCGAGGTCAACATCTGCAACTCGGTCGACCCGACGACCAAGGCCTGCGGCTAGGAGACCACCGATGCGCGCCATGAATACGAAGTCTCTGCTCGGTCAGCTCCTGCAAGGCACGGCGTTCGCGCTTGCGTCGCTGTTCGCGGTCTCCGTGCAAGCGGCCGTCCCCGGCATCACCGGGCCGACGTTCAACCTGAGCGCCACGCCGGCCCATATCAGCCAACCGGACGGCGCGACGATCTACTCGTGGGGCTACGGCTGCACGACCGGGTCGACGCCGCCGACATTCGCGCCGGCGGGGATCACCGGGACGTGCAGCACGATGCAGGTCCCCGGCCCGACGCTGATCGTCACCGAAGGCCAATCGGTGACCGTCACGCTGACCAACAATCTGCCCGCGTCCGCAGGCAATACCTCCATCCTCTTCCCGGGCTTCGCGGTCACGGCGACGGGTGCTCCGGGCCTGCTCACGAAGGAGGCCGTTCACGGCGGCACGGCCTCGTACACCTTCATGGCCAATTCGGTGGGCACCCATGCCTACTACAGCGGCACTCAGGGCGACCTCCAGGTGGAGATGGGTCTATACGGCGCAATCATAGTCCTGCCAGCCGCTACCACCAATACAGCCGCCTGCTCGAATACGCCTAACGATCAGGCCAGGGCCCACGACTTCGGCCACGGCGCCGAAGCCGACTTCCGCCACGCGCACGCCGCCTACAACCACGCGGCGGCCTGCTACGACCGCGAGTTCCTGTTCCAGTTCTCGGAGATCGATCCGCGCATCCATCGCCAGGCCGAAGAGCAGGCGGCGCTCACTTGTACCGGTTGCATGGTCGTCGAGACCGAGCCCTACAGGCCCGCTTACTACATGATCAATGGCCGCTCGATGCCGGACAACATGGACCCGGTCTACGCCAGGCAGTATCCGCGCCAGCCGTACAACGGGAACCCGCACATGCATCCGGGTGAGCTCACGCTGCTGCGAATCATCGGGCAGGGCCGCTGGCAGCACCCGTTCCACGAGCACGGCAACCACGTGCGCGTGCTGGCCCGCGACGGTAACCTGCTGCTCAGCAAGACCGACGCGACCAAGCTCGCCGGGCCGTTGCTGTTCACCACCACCACCACGCCGGGCCAGGCAATGGACGGAATCTTCTACTGGACCGGCAAGGGCTTGAACTGGGACGTGTTCGGCCACGGCTACGCCGGCGATCCAAGCGTCTGCATCCCCGACGCCAATGGCTACCACAACGTTCCGGCCGACCAGAATTACTACGAGTGGTGCGGCGACCACGGCAAGGCGCTGGAATCCAAGCCGTTCGGCCAGGTCGGCAGCGGCGGCCCGGTGACGTTGCCCGACCCGAACATCGTGGCCAACGGGCCCTGGTACGCCGGCAGTCCTTACCTCGGAGGAGAAGCCACGGGTCGTGCGGTGGGCACGACGCCGATTCCGCCTTCCGGGACGGTCGCGAACAGTCCCACGGACGAAGCGGGCTTCGCCTTCATGTGGCACTCGCATAACGAACGCGAGATCACCACCAACAATATTTTTCCCGGCGGCATGCTGATGATGATGCTCGTCGATCCGCGCGCCTTCGTCATCGACGAGTCGAAGTAAGCAATTCAGGGGGGGAATCGCGATGCGAACCTATTCGTCTAAGTCGAGCCACATCCGGTCCGGACTCGCGGCTTCGGTTCTCCTGCTGGCAAGCGCGTCTTACGCGCAGCCTGTGGTCAACCTGAAAGCGGCGCCCACGCAAGCCCTGCTGCCGGATGGCGAGTCGGTCCCGATGTGGGGCTACACCTGCACCGGCACTCAGACCAACTGCGCCGCGGCGAACGCGAATGCTGGGGCCAACTGGTCACCGGTGGTGATTACCGTGCCGTTTACCGCGGACATCTCCGGTAACTCCACCGCGTCGCTGACGATCAACCTCACCAACAACCTTTCGTTCGGTCCGAACAACATCGCCACGTCGATCGTCATTGACGGTCAATTGGGCGGCGGTCTCGGGGCCCCGGGGTCGTTCACCACGAGCCCCGACCACTCGAACGCGCAGACAATCACCTGGCCCGCCGCGGACCCGACCCCGACGGGCTCGCCGCCGACGCAGGGGCTGCGCGTCAAGTCGTTCGCCACCGAAGTCCCGGCCGCTGCGACAACGCCAACCGTATGCCTGGGGAGCGCAAACTGCGCGTCGCTGACCTGGAACAACCTCAAGCCTGGCACCTATTTGATCCACTCGGGCACGCACCCGTCGATCCAGCATCCGATGGGCCTGTACGGCGTGCTCGTGGTGACGACGGCACCGCCCGACAACACCCTGCCCGGCACGGCCTATGGGCTCAATACGACCGCGCCGGTGACGTACAGCGCAGAAGTGCCGCTGCTGCTCAGCGAAATCGATCCGGTGCAGAACCGCGCCGTTGCTGCCGCGGTGGCGACCGCCGGCTTCGATGAAACCAGGGTTTGGTCCGGCCTGAGTCTTCCCGGTAGCACGACGAGTGGCTGTGGCAGTCCCTTTCTTGCTGATGGGGTGACCGCCAACCCGGCATACAACACTTGCTACCCGCCCGCGGTCAACTACGACCCGCGCTACTACCTGATCAACGGAACTTCGTTCGATGCGTCGAACCCGACCCGCTCGCTGTACGGGGCTCTGCCGGCCGGGGCGACCGGCTCGGTGCTGGTGCGGTTCGTCAATGCGGGCCTTCGCATGCACGTGCCGTCGATCGTCGGTGCGTTTGCCAACACGAACGCAGCGCCCGTGCCGGGGCTCGCGCTGATTGCCGAAGACGGCAACGTCCTGCCGGGCGCTCCCCGGGTCCAGAGCGAAGTCTTCCTCGCCGCGGGCAAGACCTACGACGTGATGATCAACGGGCCAATCGCGACCTCGTTGCCCGTGTTCGACCGCCAACTGAGCCTGTCGACCAACAACCAGCGCAACGGCGGCATGCTCGCGTACATCACGACCCAAGTGCCTGACGCAAGTCTGCTGCCGACCACGGCCGTGACCGCGACAGCCGTCGCTGACAATTACTTCCTGGTCGCGGGCAACACCCTGACCGTCAGCGAACCGGCCAAGGGCGTGCTCGCCAATGACATCGGTATCTACGGTGCCAAAGTGGTGGGCACGGTCCCCGCCGGGCTTGCTTCCTTCAACGCCGACGGCACGTTCACCTACACGGGCGCACCGACCGCAGGGCCTACGTTCACTTATTGCGGCAATGGAGCGACTTCCGGCGCGGCATGCGCGACCGTGACAATCTCCGCATGCACGGGCGCCTGCCTCGGCGCGGCGCCGGTTGCCTCCGACGTGCAATTCAAGAGCAACGTTGCGGCGCGCTATGCATCGCCCCCGCCGGGCGTGCTCGGCAGTAACGTCACGAACTCGAGTGGACTTCCGTTGACCGCGGTCGGCGGTGCTGGAGTGACGCTGAACGCCGACGGGTCGTTCGTCGCGGCCGGCCCCGGCGCCACCTGCCCGACACTCACCCCGCCAACACCGGCTGGCGCGACCTGTGTGCAGTTCTCCTATCAGGCGAAGACCTCAACGGGACAACTGAGCAACACCGCCAACGCGACCGTCATCTTCATGCCGGCATCGAACTTGGTCGTCAATGTGAAGGATTTGAAGAACGGACGCGCGATCAACGACTACCGCTGGATCATCGAGGAAGACCGCACCCTCTGGATCGATCCCAAGTGCCAGATCAACACCTCCGGGACGCGGACCGATTCGAACGGGCGCCCCTGCCCGCCGTTGCCGGTGGAAAGCCTCGGCTACAACTTCCATACGGCCAACATGCCGGTGGTGGCTTCGGGCTGCTTGGGAACGGTTTCGTGTGAAGCCGGCCAGACGCTCCTCACCGCCGCCACTGCATGCGACGTCGGCAACGGTGTATGCCGGCCTGCGGCGCAAAAAGACCCGCTGCACCCCGGCCAGGTCTACCTCGACCCGGCCAAGCGCTACTTCATCTCGGTCCTGCCGGGTGACGGCGTCAACACGACCATCGGCGGCTCGACCGGGCCGGTGCAAGTTGATCCGACCTGCGATCCGGCGACAACGACTTGCAAGCTGCGCCAGTTCGACATCACCAAGGATTGCGGTGCGTACGACCCGGCCGACCCGAGGTGGGACCCAAACAGTTCCGGCGCAATGTGCGGCCACGCCATGGGCGGCGCGCAGATCGCGGTGGCGCCCGTCTCGGGAACGCGTCCTCCGGTCAACATCAGTCTGCAGCAGACACCGCTGCCGACCGCCAAGATCGCGGTGTTCGTGTTCCAGGACGACAACCCGCTCAACGGCGAGAACGACGCCGGCGGTGGCGTCGACGTCATCGCGCCCAACGAGCCCGGACTGGGCGGCTTCGAGCTCAAGCTGTTCGACCAGGCGGGCGGTCTGGCTGACTCCACCGGGCAGCTCACCTACGACATGTTCAACATGCCCGTGTCCAACTCCCTGGCGGGCACGATAGACCCCATCACCCTGCAGGATGCGTGTCCGATCGCCAAGAACGGTGAAGGCGGCATCGTGGGGATGATCCCGACCTGTCCGAAATTCGAGTCGGACGGCGTGACCCTGTCGCCCCTGGCCGGCCAGGCCGTGATCGCGAACCTCTACCCGGGGCTGTACGAAATCGTCGCCGCACCCGCGGCCGATCGCATCGCGCGCGGTGAGGAGTGGCTGCAGACCAACACGCTGGACGGCGGCAAGGCGCACGAGGCGTTCATCAAGCCCAACGAGCCGGGCTACTTCCAGGAGTTCGGGCCGGGCGGCTTCCACGTCGCCATCGGCTTCGCAAATCCGAAGATCATCAACGACCGCAAGGCCGCCTTGTGTGCCACTCAATCCTGCAACGCGACGCTGAACCTGCAGGTCGCGAGCACGCGCATGAGCCGCACGCCCGACCAGCGCCTCTACAGCAGCGGCAGCTACGACGCGTACGGCTTCACTCAATGCTACGTCAGCGTCGGGCCGCCGGACGCTGCGGACTTCGCGTTTGAGAAGTGCCGCCCCGACGGGACGGTCACCTTCACGGGCATGCCCGTGGGCGACTTCAAGCTCACGGTCTTCGACCAGTGGAACGATCTCATGCTCGACGGCCTGGTGTCCCCCGTGAAGATCGACGGCAGCGCCACGGTCAAGGAATTCCCGGTCACGCAATGGCGCGCCAATCTGTATACACGCACGTTCATCGACACCAATGGCGACGGCGTCTCGCAGGACGGCGAGCCTGGTCTGCCGCTGGCTTCGACCAACATCCGGTATCGCGACGGCAGCTTCGCCTTCTTCAACAACACCGACCTGGACGGCTTCGCGGGCTTCAATGAAGTGTTCCCGT
>DASQAX010000217.1:0-10248 GCA_035635535.1 Vicinamibacterales bacterium
GAGTACCGATCGCCGAGGCGGATTCTCGGCTGATAGAGACCGCCGACGCTGTTGTAGCGGAAATTCGTCGACTGCTCCGTGATGGCCACGTCGTCCGGGCTGGTGCCCGCCACCAGCAGGTTCGGCCAGTGGAACATCACGTCCGACACGCCGGCTTCGAGCAGGAGCTTGCTGGTAAGGGGAGACGTCCACGTGCCCTGGATGATCCCGTTTGGCCAGAGCCGCCACGGCGCCTCGCCTTCGAGCGCGTTGGTGGCACCGGCGCCGAGCGCGGACCCCGCGCCGCCGCTGGCGCAGATGCAGTCCTTCTTGATGTCGGTGAAGATGTTGACCTTGTTTCGCTGCGACACCTGCCACGTGACGCGCACGGCGTGCGACTGGTACTTCTCGTCGCGGAACGCGGGACGCGTCGGGTCCGGCGTGTAGACCGGCGTTCCCTGCGTCTTGTTCCAATAGAGGCCGGCAGCCTGGTTGCGAACGCCCCATCGCCGAATCGTGGCGAAGAACCACACCTTGTCCTGCTTGATCGGACCGCCGACCGTGAAGCCCGCGTCGTACATCCGATTCAGCTTCGGCACTTCGGTGATCTGGCGCGCCTCGAGCGACGAGCTCAGGTTGCTGCTCTGGAAGCTGTGATTGGTGAACAACCCCTCGATGCTGAACCGGAACGTGTTGGCGCCTTCCTTCGGCACCATGTTCATCGCCACGTTCGGCGAGCTGCTCTCGGCGGTCGCCCCTCCGGTCTCGAGCGCGGTCTCCTCGATGGTCAGCGTGTTGAACAGGTAACCCGGCGAATCGCCGGCGCCGGCGTAGTTGTCGATCCGCATCCCGTCCAGGCTCAGATGCGTGCCGCGCTTGCCGTGAAACGTGCCTTTCGTCTGCTGTCCGTGGTACGCGCCGGTACTGCCGCCGACAGTCGCATTGCCGGTGAAGCCGGGTGTCAGCGCAATCACGTTGACGATGTTGGTCTGGCCCGTCGGAAGCGCCTGCAGCACCTCGTCTGTCAACACCTTCTGCTGACGCGCGTTCTGCGTATCGACCAGCGGCGTTTCGCCCGTGACCGTAATGGTTTCCGCAAGCGATCCGACCGCGAGGTCGGCGTTGACGGTCGCGGTGAAGCCGACCGAGATGGCGATTCCCTCGCGCCTGTACGTGTTGAAGCCCGGAAGCGAGAAGGTCACCGTGTAGGTGCCCGGCCGGAGATCGATGATGTTGTAGCGCCCGTCGCTGTCGGTCGTGACGCTGCGGACCCTTTCGATGAGAACCGGGCTCGCGGCTTCAACGGTGACGCCGGGCAGGATGCCGCCGGATGCGTCTTTCACGAGCCCCGCGATGCCGCTCGGCGCCTGCTGGGCGGCCGCGTTCGTCGCAGATGACAGGAGCAGAAGCAGGGTGATGCAAAGGCCCACGGGTCCCACGCGACGAGCAACCACCATGTGTCCTCCTCACAGTCCCAATCGTCAGACGGCTCTCCAGACTCGCGGTCGGAGCGCTTGAAGCGCTGCGACCATATACACCCCCCCTGTCTGGGCCGTCAAGACGATGCGGGGGGTATACTCCGGCCCGCAACGCACGAGGCGGTCCCCATTTACAAGGTGCCCACACACGCGCTCGCGTCCGTGCTCGTCGTCCTCATCGCGATCGCGCCCGCGTGCCGCGGCAGCGCGCACGAAAGCGCGGAGGCGCCGCCGCCCGGCCGGGCGGCCTGGTTCGTCGATCGCGCGGAGGAAAGCGGGCTTCGTTTCGTTCACGTCAACGGCATGACGGGCCGGCACTATTTCCCCGAGGTCATGCCCCCGGGCGCCGGACTGCTCGACTTCGACAACGACGGCGATCTCGATGTGTTCCTCGTCCAGGGTCAACTGCTCGGCACGCCAGCCGACGCGCCCGCGTCGCCGCAGCAGCCGGGCGGCCGGCTGTTCCGCAATGACCTCCGCGTCAACGCCGACGGCACGAGATCCATGCGGTTCGTTGACGTCACCGAACAGAGTGGCATCCGTGCGAACGCGTACGGAATGGGCGTCGCTGCCGGCGACATCGACAACGACGGCTGGGTCGATCTCTACCTCACGAACTTTGGCTCGAATCAGCTGTACCGCAACGATCACGACGGCACGTTCACCGACGTCTCGCACGAGAGCGGGACCGCCGACAGCGGGTTCTCGGTGTCCGCCGCTTTCGTGGACTACGACCGCGACGGGTGGCTCGACCTCTACGTCGCCAACTACGTTCAATACAGCATCGCGTCGGATCGCACCTGCACGGACCTCGCCGGCGTGCGAGGCTATTGTCCGCCGCAGGTGTACGCGGCCGCGCCCGATCGTCTCTATCGGAACCGCGGCAACGGTACGTTTGCCGACGTGACCGGCCGCGCGCTGCTCGGCCACGGCTTCGGCCGCGGCCTCGGGGTCGTGACCGCCGACGTCAACGACGATGGATGGCCCGATATCTATGTCGCCAACGACGGCGGCGAGAACCTGCTCTGGATCAACCTGCGCAACGGGACGTTTCGAGATGAGGCGCTCACCGCCGGCGTCGCGGTCACCGGTGAGGGTCATGCCGAAGCAAGCATGGGGGTCGATGCCGGCGATTTCGACAACGACGGCGACGAGGACCTCTTCATGACGGAGTTGAACGGCGAGGGCAGCAACCTCTACGTGAACGACGGCAAGGCGCTGTTCGAGGATCGAAGCGCCTCGTCCGGATTGGGAGCCGCGAGCCTCCAGTACACCGGGTTCGGCACCGGCTGGTTCGATTTCGACAACGACGGGTGGCTCGACCTGCTCTCGGTCAACGGCCGCGTCCAGGCGGCTGAAGGCACGACGGCGGACGCGTTTCCGATGCACCAGCGCAAGCTGCTCTTCCGCAACCTGCGCGACGGCCGCTTCGAGGACGTCACCCCGCAGGCGGGTCCGGTCTTCCTGCAGCCGCAGGTGGGACGCGGCGCGGCGTTTGGCGACATCGACAACGACGGCGACGAAGACGTGCTCGTCGCCAACGACACCGGTCCCGCGCAGCTGCTGGTGAACACGCTCGGCGAGCGAGGCGGGCCGCGGCCGCACTGGATCGGGCTGCGGCTCACCGGGACGCCCGCGCATCGCGACATGCCGGGTGCGCGCGTCGAGATCGTCCGCAGCGGGCAGCCGTCGCTGTGGCGGCGCGTGCGCGCCGACGGCAGCTACGCGTCGGCGAGCGATCCGCGGGTGCTCGTCGGGCTCGGCGAATCCGCCGCGACGCCGCGCGTGCGGGTGCGGTGGCCCGATGGCCGCACGGAGGAATGGCACAGCGTCGACATCGATCGATGGCAGACGCTGGTCGAGGGAAGCGCGCGGTGAAGCGGCGACTGGGCCCCGCCGCGATCCCGATGATCGTCCTGCTCACGCTGAGCGCGTGCGGCCGCACGGGCGATTCCGGCCGCGAGCGCACGCCGCAGCTTCGGCCCGTTCAGGAGCCGGACCTGTCGAAGATGAGCGGGCCGGTCCAGTCGCAGATGCGAGCTCGCTTCGCAGCGCTGACGGATGCCACCGACCGCAGCGATCGTAGAGGCGGACCTTCAGGTCCGCCTGACCCGGCCGATCGTAGAGGCGGACCTTCAGGTCCGCCTGACCTAGCGGCCGCGTACGGCAGCGTCGGCGAGCTGCTGCTGGCCGCGCGGTATCTCGAGGCCGCCGAGCCGGCGCTCCTGAACGCCCGCGAGCTGGCGCCGCGCGATCCGCGGTGGCCGTACTATCTCGCGCATCTCTACCGCAAGCGCGGCGCGCTCGACGAGGCGGCTGCGTCGTTCCGCGAGGTGTTGACGCTGCAGCCCGACGACACGGCGGCGCGCATCTGGCTGGCGAGCATCTCCATCGATCGGGGACGCGCGGACGAGGCTGCGCCGCTGCTCGAGGCCGTGCTGCAGCGCGATCCGCAGTCGACCGCCGCGCTCTTCCATCTCGGCCGGCTCTCGCTGGCTCGTCGTGACTTTCCTCGCGCCGTCTCGCTCCTGGAAACCGCGGCGCGGCAGGATCCGGCAGCAGCCGCGCTCCACTATCCGCTGGCCATGGCGTATCGCGGCGTCGGCCGCCAGGCGGATGCGGAGGCGCAGCTCCGGCTGCGCGATCTGCGCAACGCCGAGATCGCGCCGCCCGATCCGCTGATGGAGCGCGTCGCGGACCTGCTCGAAGGGCCGCAGGCGTTCGAGGTCCGCGGAACCGAAGCGCTCAACCGCGGCGAATGGACGAAGGCGGTCGAGAGCTTCCGGCGGGGTGTCGAGGTGGCGCCCGGCAACCCGCTGCTCCGCCATCGGCTCGCAACCGCGCTGTTCATGACCGGCGGCGTCGAAGAGGCCGAGCGGCAATTCGCGGAAACGCTGCGCCGATCGCCGGACTACGCGCCGGCGCACTACAGCCGTGCGGTGCTGCTCGAGAGCCGCGGCCGCGACGCCGAGGCCATCGACGGTTATGCCGCCGCGGTGAAATACCAGCCCTCGTACGTGCAGGCGCGGTTGAGGCTGGCGGGCGTGTTGCGCCGCTCGGGCCGCGCGAACGACGCCCTCGAGCAATACGAGGCGGGCGCGCGCATCGATCCACGGCTGGCCGAGGCGCCGCTCGAGCTGGCGATCACGCTCGTGCGGCTGCAGCGGTACGCGGAGGCGCGCGACCGGCTGACCGCCGGCATGCGCGCGTTTCCCGATCACCCGGGGTTTCCACGCGCGCTGGCCCGCCTGCTCGCCGCGGCGCCCGACGACCGCGTCAGGGACGGCCGCCGCGCGCTCGCGCTGGCCAACGATCTGCTGCGGACCGACCAGAGCACCGAGGTGGGAGAGACGCTGGCCATGGCGCTCGCGGAAACGGGCCGATTCGGCGAAGCCGCGGCGCTGCAGCGCGACCTCATCGCGGCGGCGAGAGGCGCGGGACGGTCCGATCTTGCCGCGCGCCTCGAGGACAACCTCAGGCTGTACCAGAGCAACCACGCGTGCCGGGCGCCGTGGCGCGACGAGGACGTGGGCGATGTGAGGGCGGATGCGCCTGACGCCATCCGCGCCGCGGCACGCGCGCAATGAACCCGATCGCGATCGCCTTCGCCGCCCTGCTCCTCAACTCGGCGTGGCTGTGGGCGTTTGCCGACGCGTCGTTCTGGTACTACGCCAATGTCGCGCTCCATCCGCTGCTCGGCATGGGACTGGCCGTTGCCCTGCTGAACCGCGTGCCGCGCGTCGCGTTGACATCACCGCTCCACGCGGCGACTGCCGCGTTGCTCGCAGCAGCGACCATCACGGGCGTCGCGATCTTCTTCCTCGGCGCCACGCGTCCGTATTACACGCTCGTCAGCGTCCACGTCGCCGCCTCCGCAGCGGGCGTGATACTGCTGGTCCTCGCGCTCCGGCTTGCCCCGAGCGGAGTCGAGCGGCCGCGATTCAGCCGCAACATCGCCATGGCCGGCGCCGCGGGACTGTTCGTGATCGTCGCCGGCGCGGCGTTCCTCCACGCCAGGCACGATGAAGCGCGGCGCGAACGGTTTCAAGTCGTCAACCCGGATGTCGTGCCTGCCTCGATGGACGAGGAAAGCCGCGGCCCATCGAGTCCCTTCTACCCGTCATCCGCGGACACGAACGTCAAGACGACAATCCCGGCGAATTTCTTCCTGACGAGCGCCACCTGCGGCCGCTGCCACACGGACATCTACGAGCAGTGGCGCTCCTCGATGCACCACTTCTCCTCGTTCAACAACCAGTGGTATCGCAAGTCGATCGAGTACATGCAGGACATGGTCGGGACGCGGCCCTCGAAGTGGTGCGCGGGCTGCCACGACCACGCGGTGTTCTTCAACGGCCGCTTCGATCGGCCCATCCGCGAGCAGATCTCGACGCCCGAGGCGCAGGCCGGCCTCGCGTGCACGTCGTGCCACTCGATCACGCGCGTGCACGGGACGATGGGACAGGGCGGCTTCGAGATCGAATATCCGCCGCTCCACGACCTTGCCGCGAGCGACAACCCGATGCTCCGGACGCTGCACGACACGCTCACCGACCTGGCGCCGCGGCCGCATCGCGAGACGTTCCTGAAGCCGTTCCACCGCGAGCAGACGTCGCAGTTCTGCTCGGCGTGCCACAAGGTGCACCTGGACGAGCCGGTGAACGCATACCGGTGGCTGCGCGGCTTCAACGAGTACGACAACTGGCAGGGTTCCGGCGTGTCCGGCGAAGGAGCGCGATCGTTCTACTATCCGCCGGCGCCGCAGGGATGCGCGGACTGCCACATGCCGCTCGTCGCCTCGAGGGATCCCGCCGCGCGGGACGGGCGGGTCCATTCGCATCGCTTCGCGGCGGCGAATACGGCGGTGCCGTTCGTCAACCACGACACCGCGCAGCTCGAGGCGGTGAAGGCGTTCCTGCAGGACGGCCAGGTGACGCTCGACCTGTTCGGCCTCGCTCGCGGCCCCTCGACGTCGCTCGGGGCAGGCGCGCAGACTCGTCAGCGCGCCGACAACGAGCCGACCGCGGCGAGCACGTTTGCGCTCGGCGAGGAATCCGCCGCGTTCGGTGCGCCGCGCGCGATGATCGCGCCGGCGGCGCTGACGGTCACGCCGTTCGCGGACGGCGTCGCCGCGGCCCGCCGCGGCGAGTCGGTGCGCCTCGAGATCGTCGCCCGGACACGCAAGGTCGGTCACTTCTTCCCGGGTGGCACGGTCGACGCGTTCGACGTGTGGGTCGATGTCGAGGCGGCCGACGACCGCGGACGCGTGTTCCTTCGCAGCGGCGCGCTGGAAAACGGCACGGGCGCCGTCGATCCGGCAGCGCACTTCTATCGCAGCCTGCAGCTCGACGGTCACGGGAACCGCATCAACAAGCGCAACGCGTGGGCGACGCGTTCGCTCGCCTACGTCCGCCTGATCCCTCCGGGCGCAGCCGACACGATTCACTATCGCCTGCATATCCCTCCCGACGCGGGTGACACCATCACGGTGACCGCGCGTCTGCGCTACCGGAAATTCTCGTGGTGGAACACCCAGTGGGCGTACGCGGGCGTTCGCGACCCATCGGAGGCCGCCGCGCCGCGTGACGCGGCCTACGACGATGGAGGGTGGGTGTTCTCGGGAGACACGTCGAACGTGTCGGGTGCGATGAAGGCGATTCCGCAGGTCCCCGTCATCGACATGGCCACCGCGACCGCGACGATCACGGTGCTCGGCCCGCGCGTCGCGATGCCGATGCCCCCCGGTTCGCCGGCGCCGGGCACGCGCGAGCGCTGGAACGATTACGGGATCGGCCTGCTGCTGCAGGGGGACATCCGCGGCGCGGAAGCGGCGTTCACGAAGGTCACCGAGATCGAGCCGGGGTACGCGGACGGGTGGGTCAACATCGCGCGCGCGCGGATCCAGGAGGGCGACATGCAGGGCGCGGACGCGATGCTGCGAAAGGCGCTCGCGATCGATCCCGCGCTGGCGAAGACACACGTCTTCCTCGGCACGGCGCTGAAATCGCTGGGGCGATATGACGAGGCGCTGACACACCTGCATCGCGCGGCCGAGGCGTACCCGCGCGACCGCGTGGTGATGAACCAGGCCGGGCGCGTCCTGTTCCTCCAGGGCCGGCTCCGCGAAGCCGCGTCCGAGTTTCGCAAGGTGCTGGCGATCGATCCGGAGGACCTGCAGGCGCACTACAACCTGATGCTCTGTTACCAGGGCCTCGGCGACGAGGCCGCGCGCACGCGCGAGCAGCGGTTGTACGAGCGGCTCAAGGCAGACGAGGCATCGCAGGCGATTACCGGTGGATACCGGCTGCTGAACCCGGACGACAACAACGAACGCCAGCAGATCCACGAGCACGGGCAATGACGCCACTGCGACTGGGCATCGCGGTCGTGACGGCAGCCGTCGCCCAGCAGGCGGTGACGCTTCCGCGCGTGACGTTCACCGACGTCACCGCGGCGGCGGGGATCCATTTCCAGCACACCAGCGGCGCGTTCGGACGGAAGTACCTGCCCGAGACGATGGGATCCGGGGTGGCGTTTCTCGACGCCGACGGTGACGGACGGCAGGACCTCTTTCTCGTCAACTCGACGAAGTGGCCAGGGCGCCCGGGTCCTGCATCCTACCCCGCGCTCTATCGGAATCGCGGCGACGGCACGTTCGTGGACCAGACACGCGCCGCCGGCCTTCAGATCGAGATGTACGGGATGGGCGTGGCGAGCGCCGACTTCGACAACGACGGCCGCGCCGACCTCTACGTCACGGCGCTCGGACGCAACCACCTGTTTCGCAACGCGGGCGGCGGGCGGTTCGTGGATGTCACCGATCGGGCGGGCGTCGCCGATCCCGGCTTCTCGACGAGCGCCGCCTGGCTCGATTACGACCGCGACGGCTTCCTCGATCTGTTCGTTGCGCACTACGTCGAGTGGTCGATCGACAAGGACCTGTTCTGCACGCTCGACGGGACGAGGAAGTCGTACTGCACGCCCGAGTCGTATCACGGCCAGAGCCCGACGCTGTTCCACAACACGGGGCACGGCACGTTCGACAACGTGACCCGCGCCGCGGGCGTCTACGACCCGGATGCCAAGGCGCTCGGCGTGGCGCTGCTCGACTACGACAATGACGGATGGATCGATCTGTTCGTCGCCAACGACCGGCAGCCGAACCGCCTCTATCGCAACGCGCGCAACGGCACGTTCAGCGACGTCGGCCTGACGGCCGGTGTCGCGTTCGACGAGACCGGCACGGCGCGCGCCGGCATGGGCGTCGATGCCGCAGACTACGACGGCTCCGGGCGCGACAGCATCGCGATCGGAAACTTCTCGAACGAGATGATGTCGCTCTACACGAGCGAAGCGCACGGGTTGTTCATCGACAGGGCGCCGGCGACCGCGATCGGGCGGAGCTCGCTGCTGAAGCTCACGTTCGGGCTGTTCTTCTTCGACTACGACCTCGACGGACGGCCGGACCTCTTCGCGGCAAACGGCCACGTCGCGGACGACATCGCGAGCGTGCAGCGGAACGTGACCTATGCGCAGCCGCCGGACCTGTACTGGAACGCGGGCATGCGGCGTTTCGAGGACGCGGGACGCGTGGCAGGCGCCGGTTTTCAGCGTCCCATGGTCGCGCGCGGCGCGGCGTACGCCGACTACGACGCCGACGGCGATCTCGATCTCGTCATCACGGCCAACAACGGACCGGCGCGGCTGCTGCGCAACGACGAAGGCAACCGCAACAACTGGCTTCGCGTCTCCGCGATTGGCGGGCCCGCGAACCGCGACGCCATCGGCGCGAGGCTGCAGGTCTTCATCGACGGAACGCCGGGGCCGTCGGCGAGGATCAAGAGCGGATCGAGCTACGGCTCGCAGAGCGAGCTGCCGCTGACCTTCGGCCTGGGACGCGCGACGAAGGTGTCGGCACTGAAGGTGACGTGGCCGGATGGCCGCGTCGAGACCGTTCCCACGATCGACGCGAACCAGGCCATCACGGTTCAGGAAGGGCGCGGGGTGATCCGCACGGCCGGGGCCTCCAAATGAAGCCCGCACGCCGGAGCCTCGCGGCGGCCGTTGTCCTGGCCGCGTTGTGCACAGCGTGCCGGAACGCGCCGCCCTCCCAGACGAGTCAGGCGATCGCGGCACAGCAGCGCGAGGCCGCGTACCGCGCGAACAACCGCGGCGTGGCGCAGATGGAACAGGACGCGTACGCCGACGCCGCGCGCGCGTTTCGCGAGGCGTTGACGGCCGATGCGGGACTGCGGCTCGCGCGGATCAACCTCGCGATTGCGCTCTACCACGCGGGACAGCTGCCCGAGGCGCTGCAGGCGGCCAACGACGCCCGGCGGGAGTCGCCCGACGCGCCGCAGCCGGCCTACGTCCTCGGCCTCATCGCGCGCGCGCAGGGCCAGCCGCAGGCGGCGGTGGAGGCGTTCATGCGCGTGCTCGCGATCGATCCGTCCGATATCGGATCGAAGGTGAACCTCGCGATGATCCGGCTCGGGCAGGGTCGGTATCGGGAGGTCGTCGCGCTGTGCCGCGCCGTGCTGGCCGACGAACCGTACAACGCGACCGCGGCGTACAACCTCGCGCTGGCGCTCGCCCGCGCGGGCGACGAGGGCGGCTCCGCGCAGGCGATGCGGCAGTTCGAGCAGCTTCGCAACGCGCCGCCGCAATCAGGACAGCTGACAGCCGCGCAGCAACGCGAGGCCGCGTACCGCGCGAACAACCGCGGCGTGGCGCTGATGGAACAGGATGCCTTTGCCGACGCCGCGCGTACGTTTCGCGAAGCGCTGACAAC
>DASQAX010000218.1:0-2189 GCA_035635535.1 Vicinamibacterales bacterium
TCGAGGGGTGTCAGCCCCATCGACGTGTCGATGGAGCGGCCGTTCTCGATCGCCACGGCCGAGCAGCCGCTCCCGAGATGCAGGGCGACGATCGTCGCGCGGGACTCGGGTCTGCCCGCGAGGGCGCAATAGCGCTCGAGCACCCTGCGGTACGAGATGCCATGGAACCCGTATCGACGGATGCCGTGGCGGTCGGCCAGCTCCCGCGGGATGGCGTATCGCCACGCGCGCTCCGGCAGTGAGGCGTGAAACGCGGTGTCGAAGACCGCGACCATCGGCACGTCGCCGCCGAACACCGCGCGGCAGGCTCGGATCCCCGCAAGGCTCGGACCGTTGTGCAGGGGCGCCAGCGCTTCGAGCTCCTGAATCGCCGCGACGACCGTGGCGTCGAGTACCGTCGGGGTCCGGAACCGCGGGCCGCCGTGCACCACGCGATGTCCGACCGCCTGCACGGCAAGACGCGTCGCGCTCATCCATTCGGCGATCTGCCGCACGCCCTCGGCCTGATCGCGCACCGCCGCCGTCGTGTCCAGAGGCGCGCCGCGGTCCGTCTCGAAGTGCAGCTCCGCCTTGTCCGTGCCGAGCCGCTCGATACGGCCGCCGGCGAGCCGGCTCGCGCCGTCTGGGCGCGCGCCGGTCGTGGCCGCCTCGAACAGCCCGAACTTGATCGACGAGCTGCCACAGTTGATCGCAAGGACGTTCATGGCGTCCTCAGCGATCGCTCCATACCCAGTCACGCACCTCGGGCATGTCCTCGAGATGGTCGCGGCTGTAGAGGTGATGGCGCTCCAGGGCCGCCTGACATTCGTCGATCAAGGTCTGCTGTCGCGGGAGCGCGCCGCCGCTGCGCCGAAGCGCCTCGATGCAGAGGTGATAGCGGCTCATGCCGTTGCAGACCACCATGTCGAACGGCGTGGTCGTGGTGCCTTCCTCGTTGAACCCGCGGACGTGGAAGCGCTCCGCGTTCGGGCGGCCATGGACGATCTGGTGAATCGCCCGCTGATAGCCGTGGAAGGCGAAGACCACGTGCGCGTCAACGGTAAAGGTGTCGGCGAACGACGCCTCGTCCATTCCGTGCGGGTGCACGTCGGGAGTGAAGAGGGTCATGAGGTCCACGACATTGACGACGCGCACCTTCAGCTCCGGCGCGCGCCGCCGGAGCCACCAGGCCGCGGCCACGACCTCCAGGGTCGGGATATCGCCCGCGGCCGCGAGCACGACGTCGGGCTCTCCACCGCCGTCGTTGCTCGCCCATCGCCAGACCGACGCGCCGCGCGCACAGTGCGCGATCGCTTCGTCGATGGAGAGCCACTGGAGCTGCGGCTGCTTGTCGATGACGATGAGGTTCACGTAGTTCCGGCTGCGGAAGCAGTGATCGGCTGTCGCGAGCAGGCAGTTCGCATCGGGCGGCAGGTAGATGCGCGACACCGTGCCCTTCTTCGAGAGCATCACGTCGATCAAACCGGGGCCCTGGTGGCTGAAGCCGTTGTGGTCGTTCCGCCAGGCCGTCGAGGTGAGCAACACGTTGAGCGAAGGGATCGGGCGTCGCCACGGCAGCCGCACGCTCTCCTCGAGCCACTTGGCGTGCTGCACGGTCATGGAGGCCGACACCATGGCGAAGGCCTCGTAGGTTGCGAAGAGTCCGTGACGTCCGGTGAGGTTATAGCCTTCGAGCCAGCCCTGACAGAGGTGCTCGCTCAGCACCTCCATCACGCGCCCGTCCGGCGAGACGTGATCGTCATCCGGCAGCACCGTTTCCACGAGGCAGCGCGTCTGCACGTCGAAGACATCGCCGAGGCGATTCGAGTTGGTCTCGTCCGGACAGAACAGCCGGAAGTTGGCGGCGCGCGCATTGCGGGTGAAGACGTCACGCATGAGCTTGCCGAGCTGCCGGGTCGATTCGGCGCGCTCGACCGCCGGGCGGCTCACGGCGACCGCGTAGTCGCGGAAGGGCGGAAGCTCCAGCTCCACCCCGCGGCCGCCGTTGGCGTGCGGGTTGGCCCCCATCCTGCGAGCGCCCGCCGGAGCCAGCGCCGCGACGTCGGGCAGCAACCGGCCGGCCGCGTCGAACAGCTCCTCGGGCCGGTAGCTCCGCATCCACTGCTCGAGCATCCGGAGGTGCTCGGCGTTCGTTCTCACCTCGCTCAACGGCACCTGGTGAGCGCGGAACGTGCCCTCGATCGGTACTC
>DASQAX010000219.1:0-7517 GCA_035635535.1 Vicinamibacterales bacterium
CAACGCGCTCGACTCCGCGACGCAGGCGTTGTTCTACTGCGGGTGGATTCCGCTGGCGGGCCTGCTGCTGATGCCGTGGGTCGTGGAGACCAAAGGACGCGCGCTGCCGGACTAGCGTCGCCACAAGGGCGACGAAGACGAATTGGCCACAAAGCACACAAAGGTTATTTTTTCAGATCACAAAGACGCACTGAGATCGCTGCGGATCTTCGAGGTCTCTGTGATCGAAACAAAATGATCTTCGTGTGCTTTGTGGCTGATTCGTCTTCGTGCTCTTAGTGGCCGCGGCAGCGACGATAATCAAGGACGTGCCGAACCGACTCGCTGCCGAACACTCTCCGTATCTTCTCCAGCACAAAGACAACCCCGTTGACTGGTACCCGTGGGGCGCGGACGCGTTCGAGCGTGCGCGCAGCGAGGACAAGCCGATCTTTCTCTCGATCGGCTACTCGACGTGCCACTGGTGCCACGTGATGGAGCACGAGAGCTTCGAGAGCCGGCAGGTGGCCGAGGTGATCAACCGGCACTTCGTGCCGATCAAGGTCGATCGCGAGGAGCGGCCGGACGTCGATCGCGTCTACATGACGTTCGTGCAGGCGACGACCGGCTCCGGCGGGTGGCCGATGAGCGTCTGGCTGACGCCGTCGCTCCAGCCGTTTTACGGCGGGACCTATTTTCCGCCGGCCTCGAAGTGGGGACGGCCGGGGTTCGTCGACATCCTCAAGGAGATCGCCCGCGCGTGGGAGGAAGACCGCGCGCGGATCGAGACCTCCGCGCAGACGATCACCGAACGCCTCCGCACGCTCGGCGAGGACGGCGCCGGGCGCGAGGTGCCGCCGGCCGGCGCGCTCGACGAGGGCGTCAGGCAGTTCGCGTCATCGTTCGACGCGCAGCGCGGCGGCTTCGGCGACGCGCCGAAGTTTCCCCGGCCGACCGAGCTGCTGTTCCTGCTGCGGGAGCATGCGCGCACCGGCTCGGCGGAGGCGCGGGACATGGTGCTGGTGACGCTTCGCGCGATGGCGCTCGGCGGCATGCGCGATCACATCGGTGGCGGCTTTCACCGCTATTCCGTGGACGGCAACTGGCGCGTGCCCCACTTCGAGAAGATGCTCTACGACCAGGCGCAGCTGGTGCTCGCGTATCTCGAAGCCGCCCAGGTGACCGGCGAGGCGTTCTATGCGGACGTGGCCGCCGACACGCTCGCCTACGTCGCGCGCGACCTCACCGACGAAGGCGGCGGGTTCTATTCGGCCGAGGATGCCGACAGCGTTCCTCCCGAGAGCGCAGACGATCGTAGAGGCGGACCTTCAGGTCCGCCTGGTCCGCCTCACAAAATGGAGGGCGCCTTCTACATCTGGCGCGACGAGGAGATTGCCGACGTGCTCGGCGAGGACGCCGACGTCTTTCGCATCCGCTTCGGCGTGCTGCCCGACGGCAACGCCCCGTTCGATCCGCAGAACGAGTTCGTGCGCAAGAACCTCCTCTACACGGCGCGCGGGATCGACGAGGTGATGTCGGCGACGGCGAAGTCGCGCGAGCAGGTGGAGGCGGCGCTGGTGCGCGCGCGAGCGACGCTGCTCGAGCGGCGCTCGACGCGGCCGCGTCCGCACCTCGACGACAAGGTGCTGACCGCGTGGAACGGCCTGATGATTGCCGCGTTCGCGCGCGCGTCGAGGACGATCGGCGGCCCCTACCTGGACATCGCGCGGCGGGCGGCGCTCTTCATCTGGAAACGCCTGTGGAACGCGGAAACCCGCACGCTGCTGCGCCGCTACCGGAAGGGCGACGCGGCCGTCGAGGGGTACGCCGAGGACTACGCGTACCTGGTGTTCGGCCTGCTGGAGCTGTTCCAGGCCGACGGCGACCCGCGCTGGCTCGAATGGGCGCTGCTGCTGCAGCGGCGGCAGGACGAGCTCTTCGCGGATCCGGTCGAAGGCGGGTGGTTCAGCACCACCGGCCAGGACGAGTCGGTGCTGCTGCGCCTCAAGGAGGACTACGACGGCGCGGAGCCGTCCGCGACCTCCGTCACGGTCATGAACCTGCTGACGCTCTCGCACCTCACCAGCGACGACACGTTCGGACGGGCGATCGATCGGGCGGTCGGCCTGTTCGCCTCGCGCATCGCGAAGCAGGGCGCACGCACGGTGCCGATGATGATGGCCGCGCTGTCGGCCTATCACGCCGGCATGTCGCAGGTCGTCGTCGCCGGCGATCGCGGCACCGCATTGATGGACGTCGTGCGGCGCCGGTACCTGCCGTTTTCGATCGTCGTGCCGCTTCTGCCGGAGCACGCGGACGGCGTCGCCAGGCTGCTGCCATGGACCGAGGCCATGGCGCGGCGCACGGACCAGCCGGCGGCGTACGTGTGCCGCAACTTCGCGTGCCTGACGCCGGCTCGGTCGGCGGAAGAATTCGCGGCGCAGCTCGGGCCGACCTGAAGGTCGGCCCCTACGTCCCAACCGTCGAACTGGCCGCCTAAAACTGGAACCGCATCCCGGCGTTCACCGATCGTCCATCGAGCGGCGCCCACGCATCGGTTGCCCATCGACCGTCGCGCAGCGGCGCGCGGCGGATCAGCGGGTCGTACTTCGTCTGCCGCACGTCGGCAAGATCCTCCGTGTTGACGTAGAGCAGCGTCCGGCCGATCTTCCGCGTATAGAGGAATCCCACGACCGTGTAGGGCCGCCCGTCCGACCGGTACGGGTTGTCTTCCAGTTCCTGCCGCCCCGTGTAAAACACTTCGAACCCGATGTTGCCGATCGGCGATTTCCACAGCAGGTCGAAGGTCGCGGTCTGGCGCGGGTTGAGCGGCACGTCGCGACGGCCGCTGCCGTCCTCGCCGACTTCCGACGACCGCAGGTACATGTGCGTGACGATGACGTCCAGGTCCTCCTCGTGGTAGCGGGCGATGAGCTCGGCGCCCGTGGTCCGCGTCGGCGTCTCCGCGTTGGCGATGCGCGCCGCGAACGGACCGGCATCCAGCTTCCGGAACACCTGCGCGCCCGTGATGTTCGAGTGAAAGACCGTTGTCGTCACCTCGATCGGCGCCTTGCGCCACGTCACATCGCTCGAGATGCTCGTGGCATCCTCGGGCCGGACGCCTGCCAGGGGCGCCAGCACCGAGAGCCCGGTCGCGTCGGTTTCGTCGGTGAACGGCGACGGGGCGAAGTGGCCTCGCCCTCCTGATACGCGCGCGGTCCACTGAGATGCCGGACGCAGGAGCACCGACAGCCGCGGGCTGAAGAAGGTGCCGAACGCGCTGTGCCGATCGACCCGTGCGCTGGCCGATGCCGTGAGCCAGGGCGCGAGCACGACGTCGTCCTGGCCGAAGACGCCGGGAATCAGGTAGGTGTAATCGAAGCGTGGGACGTCGAGCGCACGGAATCGCTCCCGCTGCACCGCGCCGCCGGCCACCCACGTGTGCGCGCCCGCCGTGCCCGTGAAGGAGGCCTCGCCGAAGCCGGTCGCCGACCGTTCGCGCTCCGGCACGGAGCCGAAGACGTGGTCGTGACGCTGCGAGACGCTGCTCGCCCTGACCGACGCCACGCGGCCGCCGCTGAGGAGAAACCGGGAGACGACCCCGCCGTCGAACTGCCGCGTGAGCAGGTTCTCGGGGTGCGGGCGGCCGTCCGGGGTCACGGCTCGCGGCATGGTGCCGCCGCGCCGGTCCTCGTCGACCGCGCCGAAGGTCGCGAAGATCGACCGTACCGCGCCGTTGTCCCACGAGACGCGCGGACGCACCTGCGTCCGGCGGAACGTCGGCAGGTCGGTCCACCCGTCGCGATCGAGATCGGATCGCTGCTGCCAGTGGACGCCGCCGAGCACGCTGTAGCTCCAGTGCTCGCGCAGCGGCTGCGCAATCCAGAGGGCGCCGTCTGTTCCGCCGTGGGTGGTCTGGTTGACGAGCAGCTCGTGCTCCGCCGCCGCGGGCCGGCGCGACACGAGATTGACGACGCCGCCGATGGCCGACATCCCGTACAGCGCGGAGGCGACGCCCTTGATGACCTCGACCTGGCCGAGATCCATCGGCGGGATTTGCAGGATGCCGACGGAGCCCGATTGCGAGCCGTAGAGCGGCAATCCGTCGGAGAGGATTTGCGAGTACCGCCCGCTCAGGCCCTGGATGCGCAGGCTCGCGCCGCCAAGGGCCGGCGACGTCGTCTGGACGCGGAGGCCGTTGGTCTCCGCCAGCAGCATCGAGACGTCGCCCGGCGCCATGGCGATCTTTTCCTGGACCTCGTCGTTCGGCACCACCTCGACGCGAAGGGGGATGTCCTCGATGCGCTGCCCGGTCCGCGTCGCCGTGACGATGACGTTCTCTTCCAGCTCGGATTCCGGTTCGAGATCGACCTCGACGCGCGCCTCCGCGCCCGCGCGCACCTCGACCTGCGCCGCCGCCGGATCGAAGTCGCTCTTCGTCACCACGACGTCGACGCGGCCCGGCGGCAGCAGCAGGGTGACGGTGCCGTCGGCGCCGGTCGGCCGCGTCATGCCTCCGGCGCGGACCTCGGCCTGCGCGACGGGGCCGTCCTTGCTGCGAACCGTGACGATCAACGTTCCAGTGGCCTGTGCCTGTGCGTTTGCAGCCGGGACGCCGGCACACAACGCTGCCAGCACCATGAACGACGCTTTCATGCGAGTCTTCTCCTCCACGCAGGGCCCGGCGTCAAGGTCGGCCCTGCTCGTCGCCTACGCCGAGGGACGCGTTAGACGCGGAGGTCGCAGAAGATCAGGAAGAGGGACGAGCGATCGCGTGGCGCAATCGTCAGCGCGACGCGGCCGCCAGCGGGCGAGGGCGCTGGAACCCACGCGCGCCGGAGCGACGCGAGACAGGCGCAGGCGACCCCACGGCAAAGGACCGACAGGCCGACGATGAAGAGGACGCAGAGAACAATCTGCACGACGTCGCCGTCGTGCGGCCAGTGCTCACCGATGTCGGCGAGCTCGTAGAGCGGCAGCACGACGAAGAGCACGACGACGAGGAGGACGACAATCGTCTTGATGCGCGGCATCACCGAACTCGCCGGCCAATGTACACTGCCGCTGCCAAATTCCAAAGGAGCACATGAGCGAGTACGTCGACGAGCTCGACAAGGCGCCGGAGGACCCCGAGGAGGAGTACGCGAAGAAGGAGTTCGGCCTGCTGATGTACCGCCTGCAGAAGCTGCCGCCGCGGGCGCGGGCTCGCCTGCAGAGCGCCTTCACGCAGAAGATGGTCGAGACGACGCTGGCGGTGGACACGCCGAAGGGTCCGCTGTCGTTCGTGCTGCTCGGCAAGAGCTCCGCGGGCCGCGCCGTGTCGCTGCTCACGCGGCAGCCGGCCACGATCGCCTGGATCGACGCGTTCACGCCGGGCAGCGTGTTCTGGGACGTCGGCGCCAGCGTCGGCGTGTACTCGCTGTACGCGGCGCTCGGCACGGATACGAAGGTCGTGGCGTTCGAGCCCGCCGGCGTCAACTACTACCTGCTCGCCGCCAACTGCGAAGCCAACCGGCTCTACGACCAGATCGACTGCCTGCTCGTCGGCCTCGGCCGCGAGCAGGCGGTGGCCAGGCTCGAGGTCTCGCAGTTCAGGCCGGCGCGGTCGTTCAGCTTTCGCGGCAAGAGCAGCGAGCCGCACGAGGGGCGCCAGGCGGCCCTCGTCCTCTCGATCGATCAGCTCGTCGAGAATTACGGCCTCGCGTGCCCCAACTACATCAAGATCGACGCGCCCGGTGCGTCCGAGGCAATCGTGGCGGGCGCAGCCCGCACGCTTCGGCGCCCGGAGCTGCGCGAGGTGCACGTCGAATTGCGCGAGAGCTCGAAGGGCGGTCAGCGCATCATCGAGATGCTCGGGCAGGGCGGTTTCGTCGCGGGCAGCAGGGACGCGCACGGCGGCTCCGCGGACGTGACCTTCGTGCGCACGACGCGATGATGGGTGCCTCTTTTGTTCCTCACCGGTTTGCCTGTAACGTTGACCCTGGCAACATGGACATCCCCGTTGACATCTGGCTGCGCGGCGACAACCACGCGACGACGGAAGTGATCTCGCCGGTTAGGCGCGAGCCTCGCGCGTGGACCGATGGCGACGTCGCGGCCGTGCTCATCGGTATGCTGCGCGCGATCGATCGCGCCAGGCACCCCGACGCGGCCGCCGATCGGCCGGTCGGCCTCCGGGGGTTCAGCTGGATCGTGAACCCGTTCGAATCGGGCGGCGTGGTGATAGCGATGGAGATGACCATCGGCGCGGTCGTCGCGGGCCCCTTCGACGTCGCGGAGAGCGTGCTGAGCGGGATGATTCAGCGGGCCATCGAAAAGTGGAAAAGTGGAGAAGTGGAAAAGCTGAAAACTCAGTCGAAAGTGCACTGAGCTGCGGAGACGGCGCGCGGCCGGCGGCTTGCGCCGCCGGCCCGTGGCCGGCCAGGTGAAGGCTGACACGGTATGAGGGTGTGTGGCCCGAGGAGAAGGCGTTGGCCGCCTGACTCGTTCACCTGGCGTCGCTTGGGAAAAACCGGTCCTCAGCGTACTGGTTGCCGGCGCGGCCGTAAAATCTGAGTGTGAAGCACTCAGATCTGGCGGGTCCGAAAGGACCCGCCCTACGCTCCTTCCGGACCCGGCGCCTCTAAAAGCGATACGTGTAGAGCGCCTTCGTGGAGAGGCGACGGTCCTGCGTCGCGAACTGCGCGAGCAGCGGATCGTCGAGCCAGTTATGTGAGTAGACGACGTAGATGTCGTTGCCGGGCCGGACGATCCAGCGGAAGCGTGACTGCCAGCCGGCCCCGCCACTCACGGTGTCGTACTGGATGTTGTTCACCCACGTGATGAACGGCGTGAACTGCAGCTCGGGGACGACGCGAAAGAGCCGGGTCGTAAAGGCGGCCTCCGGCAACTCGATGCGGTTGAGCTCGGCGGCGGTGTAGACGAAGACCCCCGGCACGATCCGGAAGGTCACGTTGCTGACGAACTCTTCGCGCGAGCCCGAGTAGAAGTCGCCCGCCTCGTACCGCCCATCGAAGGCGACCGCCCGGCGGTTCGATGTCCGCCAGTTCACCTGGTACCGGAAGAAGTCGTGCGACGAACCGCTCGGCAGCGTCACGCGCTGGCCGGGCCCGACGTTGATGGTGAACGGCGAGTCGAGCTGCTCGCTCCGCGGGATCAGCAGCACGCCGAAGCGGTCGTTGGTGGCCAGTTCCACCTGGAACGGCTGGATCGTCACGTTCCGTGCGATCCGCTCGTTGTCGAGCGTCGTCTGGATGTCGCCGATGACCGCGAAGTTGTACTGGCGCACGGTGCGGTTGTTCCGCGGACGCGGCCCGAAGTTCACGTACGGCACGTAGCGGCGGTAGGCGTTGCGCGTGATGAAGCCGACGGCGGGATTGAAGTTCGCCTCCACCGTGCGCACGTCGAGGTTCGCGTTCCAGCGATCGTTGGGATAGACGAACGTCGCGCCGTAGGCGGCCGTCCCCCTGCCCGATCCGGTCTGCGTTGCGTCGGCGTACCAGCCGCTCAGCGAGATGTTCTGCGTTCGGCGGAACGTC
>DASQAX010000220.1:0-2003 GCA_035635535.1 Vicinamibacterales bacterium
CCTCGGGGAAGATCTGATGCGCAGCGAGCAGTTCGAGAAAGCCGCGGGCGAATTCCAGGCGGCCATCAAGCTCGACCCGCTCCTGACGATCGCCCACTACGAGCTCGGGCAGTCGTACATGGCGCAGCGCCGCTACGTCGAGGCGATTCGAGCCTATGTCGCTTGTCGGACTGCGTTCCAGACCATGGCAGGGATGGTGGCGCACAACGATTTCACGGCCGATCAGCGGCGCGACGACGAAATCCGGGAGCTGAAGGATGCAATCGGCGCGGTTCAATCTGGTCGCGTCAAGGTCGCCAGCGGACGCGAGGTAGTCGTTGCGCGCCTCGAGCACCGCATGCTGGACCTCGAGCGGATGAAGCAGCGCGGGAGCGGCACCCTCGAGACGCCGGCGGAGGTATCGCTGGCGCTTGGAATCGCCTATTTCCGGAGCGGCGACCTGACAACAGCCGAGCGGGAATGGAAGGCCGCCGTCGCGGTCAACTCCCGCCTGGGCGAGGCGCACAACAACCTCGCGGCGCTCTATGCGATGAGCGGCCGCAAGCAGCAGGCCGAAGACTCGGTAAAGCAGGCGGAGAAAGCCGGCTACCAGGTGAACCCGCGGCTCAAGTCCGACATCCGGGCGATGCCGAAGGAAGCAGCCGGCGGGCAGCCGGCAGCCGGCAGCAGGCAGTGAGCACGCATCTGCCCGCTTCTGCCAGCCGCCAGCTGCCCGCTGCCGGCTACTCTGTATCAATCTGCGCGCGCTGCAGCCGGCCGCTGAAGTCCACGTAGATCGACTTCCACTCCGAGAACACGTCGAGCGCGGCGATGCCCGCCTCGCGGTGGCCGTTGCCCGTCGCCTTCGTCCCGCCGAACGGCAGGTGCACTTCAGCGCCGATGGTCGGCGCGTTGACGTAGAAGATGCCGGTGTACATGTCGCGCATCGCGGTGAACGCCGTGTTGATGTCGCGCGTGTAAATCGACGCGGAGAGCCCGTACGCGACGTCGTTGCCGATCGCGATCGCCTCGTCGAGCGAGCGGCAGCGCATCACCGAGACGACCGGTCCGAAGATCTCCTCGCGCGCAATCCGCATCGACGGCTTGACGTCGGCGAAGATCGTCGGCTCGTGGAACCAGCCACGGGCGAACGCGCCGTCGCTCAGCCGCCTGCCGCCGACGACGACACGCGCGCCTTCCTGCCTGCCGATCTCGACGTACCGCATCACCGTCTGAAGCTGCGCTTCGCTGACCGACGGCCCCATCTGCACGCCGTCCGACGCACCGTTCCCGACGCGCAGGGCCTTCACGCGCCGCGAGAACTCCGACAGGAACTCGTCGTGGACCCGCTCGTGCACGACGACGCGGCTCGCGGCCGTACACCGCTGCCCCGTCGTCCCGAAGCCGCCCCATACACAGCCTTCGACGGCCAGCTCCAGCTGCGCATCGTCCATCACCATGACGATGTTCTTGCCTCCCATCTCGAGGTGCACCTTCTTGAAGCCGGGCGCGGCGTTCTGGTTGACGATCCGTCCAACCGTGGTGGACCCGGTGAATGAGACGACCTTCACGTCCTCGTGCATAGAGAGCACCGTGCCCACATCGGGGCCGCCGGTCACCATGTTGACGACACCCGGCGGAATGCCCGCCTCCTCGAGGACCTTGACGAAGTTCACCGCGGAGAGCGGCGTCAAGGACGAGGGCTTGAACACGACGGTGTTGCCGCAGACCAGCGCGGGGACGATCTTCCAGGATGGGATCGCCATCGGGAAGTTCCACGGCGTGATGACGCTGCAGACGCCCAGTGGCTGGCGGATCGACATCGCGAACTTGTCGCGGAGCTCCGAGGGAACGGTCTGGCCGTACTGGCGCCGTCCCTCGCCGGCCATGAAGAAGGTCATGTCGATCGCTTCCTGGACGTCGCCGCGCGTCTCCTCGAGGACCTTGCCCATCTCGCGTGTCATGTCGCGCGCGAACTGTTCCTTGCGTTCGGCAATGAGCTGCGCGGCGCGGAACAGCATTTC
>DASQAX010000221.1:0-5893 GCA_035635535.1 Vicinamibacterales bacterium
GGCCTTGATGTTGTTCAGCATGATCGGCTGCGTGGCGAAGTCCTCCAGTTCGATCACGTTGTTGCCGCGCGCGACGATGCGCGTGGCGTAGGACAGCGTGCCGGAGCCGTTGCCGTCGCGATCCAGCTTCATCTGGATCACCGTGAACGGATAGTCGATCGACCGCGGACGCTGCGTCGCTTCCCAGAAGCCGATCGGCCGGTCGGTGGCGATGACGATCGTCCGGCCGCCATCTTCCGACGGCGTCTGCTGCGCGTACCGGAGGTCGTAGCCGATTGAATCCGGCGTGCGGATGCGGCCGACGGACTTCATCTTCTGCAGCTGCTTCAGCAGCTCGCCGGGCCCTTTTTCCTGCAGCACCGCCACCAGGCGCGTCCGCTCGGCGTTCGGCGACCAGCGGTTGACGGTCATCTCGACCGTCTGCTGTCCTGTCCCATATTCCGGGCTCAGCGACACGGCGTTGGCGGTGAACCGCTCGGGCTGGCCGTTCGACTGCGCGAAGGCGAGCGAACAGACGAGGACCACGAGCGCGGGGACTGCGGTGAATGGACGGGATTTCATGACGTGACTCCTCTTGGTCATTCCATTCACGATGGGTGCCCGACCAACCTCGAGACATAGGCGCGCTCATCAGGGCCCAGCCATGGCGGCACGCCCGCAGAGGCATTGGCGCGCAGGTGCTCGGGCGACGAGGTCGCGGGTATCGCGACGTGGCAGCGGCGGTCGCTCAGGATCCACTTGAGCAGCGCCTGCGGCCACGACGTGATGCCGAACGGCGCCAGCGGCGCGAGCTCGTCGTCGCTCACCGGCGAGCGCAGCAGCGATCCCTGGCCAAAGGGACGCATCACGATCACGCCGAGGCCGGAATCGGCCGCGGCCGGGAGGACCTTCGACTCGACCAGACGCTCGCGCGGGTTGTACGGCACCTGGATCGCCTGCACCCGCGGGTCCCTCATCGCCTGCAGCAGCTCGTCGAACGAGCTCGCGTTGTAGTGCGTGATGCCGATGACGCGGACGTTGTGGGCCTCCTTGAGGCGCTGCAGCTGTCCGAGGCGTGTCCGCCACGAGAGGAGGTTGTGGACCTGGTACACGTCCACGCACCGGTCGAAATACCGGAGCGCCGCGGTCATCTGTTGTTCCGCCTCGGCGTCGTCGGACGTCCACACCTTCGTCGCGACGATGGCGCGTCCGCGGCGCCCTCGAAGCGTGCGGCCGAGCACGCGCTCGGCTTCGCCGTACATGGGCGAGGAGTCGAAGAACGTGGCGCCCGCGTCGAACGCCGCGTCCGTGACCTGCCCCCGCTCGTCAGCGGCCGCGCCGCGGACGTCGAACGTCTGCCACGTGCCCATGCCGACCACGGGCACGTCGAGGCCTGTCGATCCAAACGCGCGATGTTCCATCGAGTGCAAGGCTGGCCTTACCGACCAGTGGCGATCACGGCTCGCCGATCTCGAGCAGCAGCGGAAAGTGATCGGATGCCGCGGCGACGTCAGGCGTCCTGACGATCTCGCACGACCGGACGTGCTGCGCGAACGCGCCCGGCACGAACGCGTAATCGAGACGCACGTGGGGATCCGGCGTCGGCAGCGTATAACCGACGTCGTCGGGGTGCAACTGACGGAACGAATCGACGTAACCCGCGGCCAGCACGGTGGCGATCGTTCGCCACCGGATGTGCCCGCCGCTCAGCCAGACGAGCGCGCGCAGGCGCCGCGGCAGCTTGCGCGGATCGAAGATGTCGCCGGGCGCCACGGTGTTGAAGTCGCCGATCAGGACGTGTGGACCCTGTCCGCTCGCGGCGACGCCGCGCAGGAGCGCGCGCAGCTCGAACAGGCGGCGCCGCTCCGTCCAGGCCGCATGCACCGCGCTGAGGTGCACGCCGAACACCCGCCAGCTCGTCGTCGACGGCTCGATTTCCAGGAACGCGTGGCGCGAAATCGCGGGCTGGCGCGCCGCAAAGGCCGTCACGGGGTGACGGCTCATGAACGCCAGCGACTTGCCGGCGCGCGCCGACCACTGGTTCATGCCCGCGTCGCGCGCGATGCGCTCGACGACATCCGGCCTCGTCGCTTCCTCGAGCACGACGACGTCCGGGGTGACGGAACGGATCACGGCGGCAAGCGGCTGCTCGCGGCCCGCGCCGCCGCGCCTGATGTTGTACGAGAGGATGCGAAGCGTCACTCGCGTTTGTCGATGAGCGTCAGGTAGGGCTGGTCCAGCAGGCCCCCGCGAAACTGGATCACGATATCGCGGGACGCCTGGATGTTCACCGGCCTTCCGGTCATCACCATCAGCGCTTCCCGCAGCGGGATCAACGAGGGCGCGATGTCGGGATCGTCCTCGGAGACGGGGCGCGAGTGAACGCCCGGCACGAAGAATCCCGTCGGCTTGAAGAGCGCCACCGCGTCCTCGCCGACCAGCGTCACGTCGAGATCGCTCGTCCCCGGACCGTCGCAATCGAACGCCCCGCCGTCCTTCCACCGCTCGCCGGTCACCGCGCTCCCCCGCAGGATGACCGAGGTTCCTTCGGGAATTTCCTGCCGGATCAGGCCAACGAAGGCGTCGAGGCGCTCCTGGTCGCCGCCGAAGGCGAGCCGCAACACGTTGCGGCGTTTCTCCTCGTCCGTCAGCCCGCCCTGGACCTCGTCCGGCGCGTGATCGGCCATCAGTTTGGAGTTCTCCCGATCTTTTGTGTAAGCTCAGGCGCAATGGCCTTCATCATCACCGACCCGTGCATCACGACCAAGGACAGCGCCTGCGTGGACGTCTGCCCGGTGGACTGCATCCACCCGCGGAAAGACGAGGCCGAGTTCGCCGACACGCCGATGCTCTTCATCCATCCCGACGAGTGCATCGACTGCGGCGCGTGCGTGCCGGCGTGTCCCGTCTCCGCCATCTACGACAGCCCGGACGCGACGCCCGCGAGCCAGAAGGACCTCATCGAGGCGAACGCGAAGTACCGGTCGGGCGATGCCGCCGCCTTTGCCGAGGCGACCAACATCGTCAACGCGCACATGTCGGCGCACCCGGAGCTGATCAACATCCCCGCGGCGGAGCGCGCCGCGGCGCACCAAACCTAGGCGGACCTGAAGGTCCGCCTCTACGTCAACTGAAGGTGCGCCTCTACGTCAACCGAGCCGACGTCATCGCGCGCGGGTCTTGTGGACGTCCCCGGCGAGAATCGTCCACGCCATCCAGAATCCGCCGGCGGCGGCCGCGAGAAACAGCAGCATCGCAATCCACGGGTAGCCGAAGATCGTCAGGCTCGTCGGCACGCGCATCAGCATCGCCGCGCCGACGATGAGCGCGGCGAGGACGAGGCCGAGCGCAATCCGGTTCGCGACCTTCTGCAGCCCCTCGATGATCGAGCCCTGATCGATCACCTCGACCTTGAAGCGCAGGTCGCTGGCCGCCAGCGAATCCAGGATCTTGTTGACGCGTCCCGGCAGCCGCTCGGCGAACTCGCGGACGTCCATCGCCGCGGAAAAGAGGTTGGCGGGCGTCGCGCTCTTCATCATCCGCCGCCGCATGACGGACGAGGCGTTGCGGCGCAGCGACGCGTTGACGTCGAACTCCGGATCGAGGACGCGTCCCACTTCATCGAGGTGCAGGAACGTCTTGCCGAGGAGCGCCAGCTCCGGCGGCATCTTGAGGCCGTGATCGGCCGCGGTGCGCGACATCTCGATCACCACGCGTCCGACGTTCATCTCGCGCAAGGTCAGGCCGTGAAACCGGCCGACGAGGTCGGCGATCGCGCGCCGCATGTCCGCCTCGTGGAAGTCCTCGCGGCGCTCGCCGAGGCACACCTGCACGTCCGCGACCTCGTCGCCGCGCCCTTCGCTGATGGCGAGAATCAGCTTGAACAGCTGCTCCTGGGTTTGCGGCGAAATGCGGCCGACCATGCCGAGATCGATGAGCGCGATGCGGTGGTCGGGCGTCAGCAGCACGTTGCCCGGATGCGGGTCGGCGTGGAAGACCCCGTCGATGAGAATCTGCTGAAGGTACGCGCGGAACAGCTCCTCGGCGAGCGCCGCCCCGTCCACCTCGGTCCACTCGACGCGGCTGATGGCGGTGATCTTGGTTCCGCCGACGTAATCCATCGTCAGGACGCGTGCGGTGGTGAAGTCGTCCACCGGCAGCGGGACGACGATGTTCTCGAAATCGCGGAGCTGGTGAGCGACCGTGACGAGGTTGCGCGCCTCCTCGCGATAATCGAGCTCGGAGAGCAGCGCGCGGCGGAATTCCTCGAGGATGCGCGCGGCGTCGACGTTGCGCGCCGCGCCGAGGCGGTCGATGACCTTCGCGATTTCGTGGAACGCCGCCAGGTCGTTCTCGATGAGCTCGTGGATGCCCGGCCGCTGCACCTTGACGGCCACTTCCCGCCCGCCGCGGAGCACGGCGCGATGCACCTGCCCGAGCGACGCGGCGGCAATCGGCAGCCGATCGAACTCGACGAACGCGTGCGAAATGCGGACACCGAGCTCCTCGCGGATCGTGCGCTCGACGTCCTCGTAGGGAAATGGCTCGACGTTGTCCTGCAGACGGGCGAGCGCCTCGAGGTACGCGGGCGGAAGCAGGTCCGCGCGCGTCGAGAGGAGCTGACCGAGCTTGATGAAGGTCGGGCCGAGCGATTCGAGGTCTCGCGCGAATGCCTCGGCGCCCGCGGGATCGGCTGAGGCAGACTCTTCTCCATGGAGGGCCTTGCTGACGAAGTCAGCGCGGCCGTACTTGGCGACGAACCACGCAAGATCCTTGTATCGCCCCAGGCGTCCGTTCATGCATCACACCTCAGCAACCTTCAGGCCGTCCTGGTGTCGCGTGCAACGAGATCGATCGCGCCATCCGCTGCACGCATTTTCCACTTTCATTCCCTCCCTAATACCTGTGCGTGGACGCGCTGTTGCCGTCAAAAGCGGCAGCAAGTTGAGCTTTCAAATCGCGCTGAGGTGATAAGCTCGCCTCATGAGCGACGACAAGCGAATCCGGGAGCTTTCCGATCGTCGAGCACGTCCGCGCGGCGGCCGCCGTGACAACGATTCGCCGAAGCCGTGGTATATGCGACGCCGTCTGTGGCTCGCTGCGGCGTCGATGTTCTTCGTCGGCTGGAAACGCGTCAGGCGGATCGTCTGATGGACTTCACCATCCGGCACACGTTCGAAAAGCCCCGCACGGTGGGGGGAGCCCGGCAGTGCCCGCAGTGCCGTACGGATGCCCTCATCCTGCTCAGGCGTCACGTCAGCCCGGCACGGCTCGGCGCCCAGATGGTGACCGAGTATTACGAGTGCGAGCGCTGCGAGTCGCAGTATCAGTACTCGCCGGCGACCGATCGCTGGAAGCCGATTTATCAGTAGGCAGCAGGCAGCGGGCAGCGGGCAGCGGGCAGCGGGCAGCAAATATCGCTGGTCCGCACTGCCAGCAGCGCGCTGCCAGCTGCCAGCTAAATCTTCATCAGCACCCCGCGCGTCGGGCGCCCCGTGGCCAGGGCGATGGCGTGCGCGTAGATCTGGACCTGCCGGCGGTACGTATCCATCGCCCCTTCCAGCTCGCGATCGGTCTTGAAGTCGATGACAGTGATCGAGGCCCCGTCGTCAAACGCGAGATCCACGACACCCTCGACGAGCTCGCCCTCGACGGTCGTGGCCACAGGCGTCTCGCGCAGCAGGCGGCCTGCCTGCGCGGCCTCTCGCGCGGCGGACAACAGCGGGTGCGCAAGCACCGCGGCGGCCACGGAGACCGCCGATTCGATTTCGGGCTCGGTCGCACCGACGATACGCCCCTGCATCCGGGCCATCGCGGTGATGACGTCGGGCGCCGCGTCGAGCGGCACCGTCGCAAGCGTCGCGTGCACCAGCGTGCCGTACCGCGGGCCGGCGGGCCGGCCGCCGTCGGCCGG
>DASQAX010000222.1:0-5032 GCA_035635535.1 Vicinamibacterales bacterium
GCCGGGTCGATCGGGACGTTGAACTTCACGTCCGCGAAGTCGAACACGTCGCGGCCGTCCAGCCAGGTGACGGTCCACTTGTACGGAAACTTGACGCCGGCTACATCCCGGTAATCCTCGTAGTCCACCTGCGTCGGCACCTTGCCGATCTTCGACGGCGTGTAGCGGATGGTGCGCACGAGCAGCCCGGACTTGATGTCGAAGTACAGGCTGACGAACGCCCCGCGCGCGCCGTTCCCCTGCAACAGGTACACATCCTTGCCGTCGATGTCAGTCACCGGCCCGACGCGCAGTCCGGTGAGGGCGCGGGCGATCTGCGTCGGGAACGACAGCTGCGCGTCGATGCGCGCGCCATCGAGCTCGCCGCCGGTCAACGGATATTTCGGCACGACGGCGAGCGGGATGGCGAACCAGCCGGTCCGGCCGTCGAACGTCCGGTTGCTCTCGCCGTCGGGCAGGTGGCTGAGCATCGCGCGCTTGTCGGGCGCCTGGGCGAAGTATTCGAAGTTGCCGCCGCCGCCAAAGCTGCCGAAGGCGACGACCTTGCCGGTCGCCGCGATGCTCGTCATGCCCGCGGCCTTGTCCGCGCCGCCGATCGCCGCCAGATACGTGTCGAGCAGCTGGGTCGCGCTCGGAACGCCCTCGGCTTTCGAGATCACGTCGTCGAGTTCGGTGATGGCCTCGCCGTAAAACTGATCCAGCCGCGGCGTTTCGAGCGGCGTCAGCCGAAGACGATGACAGGTCCAGCAGGTCACGGCCTGGCGGCCCGAGAAATTGTCCCTGTTGATCGCCTGCACCATGAACGCCATCTGGCGCGCCAGCACTTTCCTCGGATTCTCGTCCGACTCCCACACGACCTTGTCGGTGCCCGCGCCGGGGTGGCAGTCGTTGCAGCACAGACCGAGCGACGCCGACATGAGCCCCATCGTCCCCATGAACTCGTCGACGGTGATGCCCTTCAGCGCCTGCACGTTCTTGAACACGTCTTCGACCATCACGGGTCCGCGCCGCTGGCCGGCGGCGCGCGCTTCGCCGCGCGCGATGGCCTGGTCGGACTGCGCCGACGCCGGGGGTGTGCTGTGGAACCCCTGGTACGTGAGCGCCCCGATGATGGCGAACACGAAGACAAAGCTCGCGACGACGATGAGCCGCTTCCCCGGTTCACGGTCCGGCCGCCGATCCAGGAACGGCAGCAGGAACAGCAGCGTCAAGACGAGGCCCGGGATGATCACCGTTGCGACGGGCTCGAGCGGACCCGGGAAGTGCTTCAGGAGCTCGAACAGGCTCATGAAGTACCACTCGGGCCGCGGCACGTAGGTCGCGTCGGTGGGATCCGCAAGCGCGTCGAGCGGCGCGTTGAACGCCACCGCCATCGTCAGCAGCAGGCCGAAGACGACGGCGATGGCGATCGTGTCCCTGATCGCCTGATAGGGATAGAAGGGGTGCGCCGGGCCCGGCACCGTCTTCACCGGCCCCGAGATCCCGTGCCGGCGCATCAGGTAGATGTGCGCGACCGTGAAGACGATCAGGCACGCGGGCAGCAGGAACACGTGCGCCGCGTACCACCGCATCAAGGTGAGCGCGCCCAGATCGGTGCCGCCCTTCAGCAGCCCGCTCACGACATTACCGGCGAGCGGAACGCTCCGCGCGATGTTCAGCGTGACCGTCGTCGCCCAGTACGCCTTCTGATCCCACGGCAGCAGATACCCGGTGAGCGCGAAGGCGAGGATGATCAGCAGCAGCAGCACGCCGACGACCCAGTTCAGCTCGCGCGGCTTCTTGTAGGAGCCGAACGCCACGACCCGCAGCATGTGCACGACCGCCGCGATGACGATGAAGCTGGCGCCGAAGAAGTGAAGCCCGCGGAGGACGCGCCCGAACGTGACCTGCTCCATGATGAAGCGGACGCTGTCGTACGCGTGGTCCGGCGAGGGCGAATAGAAGACCGCCAGCAGGACGCCGGTCAGCAGCTGCACCGACAGCAGGAACAGCACGATGCTGCCGGTGACGAACCACCAGCCGACGCCGCTCGGCAGCGGCTCGTCGAGGAGGTGCGCCAACAGGGCGCGGAAGCCCGTTCGATTGTCCAACCAGTCGCGCATGATGTCAGGCCTGTACGAGGACGCGGTCGCCGTCGACGCGCGCGGCGATCTTGGCGAGCGGCTCGGGCGGAGGACCGTCCTGCACCGCGCCATTCCGGTCGTAGATGCCGCCGTGGCACGGACACTTGAACACCTGCGCCTCCTTGTCCCAGGCAACGAGGCAGCCGAGGTGCGTGCACGTGGCGTTGAGCGCGGCGACGTCCGACTCCCCCGTTTTCACGAGGAAAATCGTCCGCCGCTCGAGGGCCTGGCGATAGCCGTCCATCCGCATCACGCTGAGCGTGACCGGGGTCGGCTCGTTGTCGGGGAGATCGTGCAGCGCCGAGACGGCCAGCCAGTCTTCCTGCCGCCGAACCGTGGACGAGAGGACCGCGCCGCCGCCGAGGAAGGCGAGGATGCCCCCGATGACGCTCAGAATCCCGCTCGTGATCGAGCCGAGAAAGCGGCGACGGGACGCGTCGGAGAAAGTCTCTGTTGGCACTGTGGTTCTCGAGGGCCGAAGGGATATCATATCGGGCACTCTCAACTCAAGGAGACTCGCGATGCTTCGACGTGCCTTGCTCGTTGCGCTGATCGCGGTGCTGGGGGTTGGTGTCGCGGCGCAGACCCCGGCCGGCTGGAAGGTGCGCATCGACGGGAGCCCGAGCGCGTCCGCGTCAGCGGCCGGCACGACCCTCAAGATCATGCCGACGGAAAAGGGCTTCCACCTTTCCGGCGGCCCTGGCGCAGTCATCTGGGATCCCGCTCACTCGGTCAAGCCGATTTACCGCGTCCGGGCGACGTTCACGACGTTGAAGCCGGCCGACAAGCCCACCTACTACGGGCTGTTCATTGGTGGCACTGACATGGATGGCGCCACGCCGTCGTACGTGTATTTCGCGATCGCGCAGGACGGTACTTTCCTGGTCCGGCACCGGGAGGGCGACAAGATCGACGAGATCGACAAGTCGCTGCACTACGCCATCAAGAAGCCGGACGCGAGCGGCAAGGCGGTGAACACGCTCGACGTGCAGGTGGCGCCGACCGCCGTGTCGTACGTGGTGAACGGTGCGGTCGCCACCGCGACGCCCACGCGTTCTGCGATCGCCGGGAATTCGTTCACGCTGACCGAGAAGATCGGCGGGATCGTCGGCGTGCGAATCGACGATGCGATCGACGTGCAGGTGGACAATTTCTTCTTCGAATCGCCGTTCCAGTTGAACGATCGCGGACAGTAAACCCGTAGTACGTGGGGCGGGTCCCGTCGCGAGCCAGGTTCCAGCGAGCGACGGACCCGCTGAGTACGTGGGGCGGGTTCCGCCCGAGTCCGGTGCCAGCGAAGGGCGGACCCGCCTCCTCCATCGGCGATAATACCCATCGCCGGTGTCCTCTCCAGCCACGACAACCCCCGCCATGCGTCAGTACCTCGACGCGAAGCGGCAGCACCGCGACGCGATCGTCCTGTTCCGCATGGGCGACTTCTACGAGATGTTCTACGAGGACGCGCTCGTGGCGGCGCGCGCGCTCGAGCTCACGCTGACCTCGCGGTCGAAGGACGCCGGCGGCAACGGCATCCCGATGTGCGGGGTGCCGTTCCACGCGATGGACGGCTACCTCGCGAAGCTGGTGAAGAAGGGGTTTCGCGTCGCCATCTGCGAGCAGGTCGAGGACCCGAGGAAGGCGAAAGGGATCGTCCGGCGCGAGGTCGTGCGGGTCGTGTCGCCCGGCACGCTGACCGACGCGAGTTACCTCAACGCGCGCGAACCCGCGTTCATCATGTCGATCGTACGGGCCGACCTCGTAGGGGCCGACCTTAAGGTCGGCCCCTACGGTTACGGCGTGGCCCTGCTCGATCTCTCCACCGGTGAGTTCACCACCGCCGAGTACGAAGGTGACGAGGGATTGCAGGCGCTCGCGGACGAGATCGCCACGCTGCGGCCTCGCGAGATCGTCGTGCCGACGGAATCGGACGTCGCCGCGAGGCTCCCCGACGTCGCGCGCCTGCAGATTCCGATCACACCGGCAGAGGCGTGGAGCTTCGAGCCCGAGGCTGCCAGGCGATCGCTGCTCGATCAACTGAACACGCACGGCCTCGACGGCTTCGGCCTCGATGGCCGCGTCCGGGCGATCCAGGCGGCCGGCGGGCTGATTGCGCACCTGCGCGACACGCAGAAGGCCGATCTCGCCCACGTCCGCGCGGTGACCTACAAGACCATCGCCGAATGCCTGCTGATCGATCCAGTGACGTTGAAGCACCTCGAGGTAGTCACTGGCAGCGAAGGGGGCCTCCAGGGATCGCTGCTCGGCGAAATCGACCGCACGGTGACGTCGATGGGCGGACGGCTGCTGCGCGCCTGGCTGCTGCGGCCGCTGATGTCGCTCGAGCGGATTCAGGATCGCCTGGACGCGGTCGAGGAGCTTGCGTTCCGGGCGACCGATCGCGGCCGCTTCCGCGAGGTGCTGAAGACGGTTCACGACATGGAGCGGCTCGTGGGCCGCGTTGCGCTCGGCACGGCGGGGCCGCGCGATGTGGTCGCGCTGCGGCAGTCGATCGCGTCGATCCCGCGGGTGCGCCTGATGCTCGACCAGGTGCAGGCGCCGCTGCTGCGCAGCCTGCTCGCCGAGCTCGACGACCTTGCGGACGTGCGCGACCTGATCGAGCGGACGCTCGTCGACGAACCCGGCGCGTTCGCGCGCGACGGCGGCTTCACCCGCGACGGCGTGGACCCGGGCCTCGACGAGCTGAAGACGATCAGCCGCTCCGGCCGCCAGGTGATCGCCGAGATGGAAGATCGCGAGCGGGCGCGCACCGGCATCGGCTCGCTGAAGGTCCGCTTCAACCGCGTCTTCGGCTACTACATCGAGATCTCGAAGTCGAACCTGCGCGCGGTGCCGGCCGACTATCAGCGCAAGCAGACCATTGCGGGCGGCGAGCGCTTCACGACCCCGGC
>DASQAX010000223.1:0-9188 GCA_035635535.1 Vicinamibacterales bacterium
CTCGAAGTTCCGCCCAGCGGCGGCGACACCAGCTTCTGCACGATGTACGGCGCGTGGGACGCACTCCCCGGGGAGCTGCGCGCGACCGCGGTGAACCTGCGCGTCAAGCACGACGGCACCTACAACAGCGGCGGCTACGTCCGCGCCGGCGTCACGCCGAGCGACGATCCGCGCACCGCGCCAGGCACGTTCCACCCGCTCGTCCCCGTCCACCCCGAAACGGGACGCCGCCACCTGTATCTCGGCAGGCGCCGCAACGCGTGGCTCGAGGGACTGCCGCTCGACGAGTCCAACGCGCTGCTCGATCGCATCTGGGAGGCGGCCACCGCCGGCGCCCTGACGTGGCGCCACCAGTGGCGGGTCGGCGACCTGGTGCTCTGGGACAACCGCTGCGTCATGCACCGCCGCGACGCGTTCGACGCGGGCTCCCGCCGCGTCATGCACCGCACCCAGATCAAGGGATAACGAGCGCGCGACGTACTGCGTCGCCGCGATGCACGCGGCGGCCGCGATCGTCATCAGCACGCCGGCCTTGGCCATGTCGCGGATCGAGAAGTAGCCCGACGAATACGGAATGACCGTGGTCGGCCCCTCACTCACCAGGATGAACGCCAGCGACGAGGTGAAGGCCGCGGGCGCCACCGTGGCCCACGGATCGAGGTGCAGGTCGGTCGCGAGCGCGACGAGAATCGGGATGATGATCGTCGCCGTCACGGTGTTGCTGGAGAACAGCATGTGCAGCCCCGCGACGGCGAGCACGATGACGAAGGGACGCAGCACGTCGGGCACCGACGTGATCTGACCGAGCAGCACCCACGCCAGCCAGCGCGCCGCGCCGGTGTTGAACACCGCGAGGCCGAGCGACAGGCCCGCGACGATCATCATCACCCCGCCCCATTCGACCTGCGCCTCGGCTTCCTTCCACGACAGCACGCGAAGGCCCGGCAGGAAGAGCGCGACGCCGCCGGCCAGGCCGACCGCCTCGATGGGGAGCGCGATGCGTCCTCCGCTCCACGCCTCGAGCAGAGGCGTCAGCACCCACAGCGCCACGACGACCGCGAAGACGAGGAGCGTTCGCCGTTCCCCGCGGCGCAGCGGGCCCAGCTCGCGAAGACGGGCGCGAATCGTCTCGACACTGATCGGCAGGCGATCGATCTCCGGCGGAAACAGCCACCGCAGAATCCACCACGCGAAGGGAACCATCAGCAGCGACGCCGGCACGCCGAGCCGCATCCAGCGCAAGAACGAGACGTCCGTCGCCGCGAACTGCTTCAGCTGCGCGATGGCGACGATGTTGGCGGCGGTCCCCGCCGGGGTGGCAATGCCGCCAATCAGCGCGCCGAAGGCCGTGGCCATCATCAGCGAACGCCCGAAGTTGCTCCCGGGGTGCAGCCCCGCGTCGCGCAGGAGCGCGACGCCGAGCGGCAGCAGCATCGCCGCGACGGCGATGTCGGTGATCCACATCGAGATGAGCGTCCCGACGACCAGCACTCCCAGCAGCACGCGGTCGGTGCGGGTCCCGACGCGCAACAGGACGAGATACGTCATCCGCGTCCCGAGGCCCGAGGTGGTGAACGCGGCGGACATGATCAGCACGCCGATGAAAAAGGCGATGACCGGATCGCCGAAGCTGGCACGGACGACGTCGCGAAAGCCGGCGATGCCGAAGGCCGGGATGAGCAGCACCACGAGCAGCGAGGTCGCCGCGAACGGCAGCGTCTCGGTGACCCAGAGAATCACGGCGAACGCCATGATGCCGAGGCACGTCTTGCCGGCAGCGGTGAGCGGAATCATGTTGCCGGCGCGTTCGAGCGGCGGCGGCGTCGGAAGCGCGTAGATGGCGAGCAGCAGCCCGGTCGCGGCCAGCAGGATCAGGAATTTCCGGTCCGGCGGCTCTGAAGACGCGCGTGAAGGCGGGTCCGGAAGGACCCGCCCTACCTCGTTTGCTGGCGACACCTGCGGCATGGGGGCCTGATTAGAAGCTCAGACGCGCTCCGAGTTCAACCGTGCGCGCCGGCCGCGCGCCGGAGACGACGCCAAAGTCGGCGGCGCCGAGCGTATAGCCCGGGATGGTGAAGTTCGCGCGGTTGAGGAGGTTGTAGGCCTCCGCTCGCACGTCGAACTTCATCCCGGCGCCGAGCGCGATGCTCTTTTCCACCGTGGCGTCGAGCGTTGCCAGCCCCGGCCCGCGCAGCACCGAGCGCGGCGCGTTCCCGAAGGTGAAGCTCGCGGGGTTCGCAAACGCCGCCGTGTTGAACCAGCGGCTCAGCGTGCGCTCGCTCGCCGGCAGTTCCGGATCGCCGACGAGGTTCGGGCGCAGCGGTCCGGCCGGGAACGCGTTCGTCGTGTTCGCGGCGGTGACGACGGTGAACGGGGGGCCCGACTGCAGCGTCTCGAGCGCGCTGAAGCGCCAGCCGCCCAGCACCGCCGCCGCGAGGCCTCCGCCGAACGACGGCACCTCGTACATCGCGGTCAGCACGACGTGATTGGGGACGTCGCTCGCGCTTCGCGCCCAATCGAGCCGCCGGTGGTACTGGTCCATGTAGCTGCCCGTGACGCCGTACTCGTTGGCCGACTCCACGTCGTCCATGAAACGGGACTTCGTGTAGTGCGCGAGCATCGAGAAGCCGCGGGAAAAGCGCTTCTCCACGCGCACAAATCCACCATGGTAGCTGGACCTGCCGATTGACGGATTGATCAGCGTCACGTTGCTGAACTGCGGGAACGGGCGCAGCGCCTGCGTGTCGCCCGGACCGACGAGCGAGTCGGGGACCTGGTTGATCGAGAAATCGTTCGCGGTGAGATGCCGGCTGAAATTGCCGATGTAGCCGGCTTCGACGACGAGGCCGCGCGACAGCTCGCGCTGCAGGTCCAGGTTGACCTGATACGACGTGGGCGCGACCTGGTGCGGATCGAAGAACGACACCGCGGTGTTCGGGTGCGTACCGGCGGGGACCGCACCGAATCCCGGCGTCAGGTCCGGACGACCGTATGCCGGGAACCCGTCGCGCAGGAGGAACGCGCTCTCGGTCGTCGCCTGCGAGACGACGAAGCTCGCGGAGGTGGAAAACCCGAGCGCCGCGACGTCGCCGATCGTGTTGCTCACGGTCGGGCCGTAGAAGATGCCGGTTCCGCCGCGCAGCACGGTGCGCCCCGATTGATTCAGCTGATACGCGAAGCCGACCCGTGGCCCGACGTTGTTCCAGTCGGTCGCGAAGGCGCGCGCGGGCGTGCGGTTGATCCCGGCAAAGGTCACGACGCCTGGCGTCCCCGACACCGGGTTGATGGCCAGCGGATCGAACGAGTTCATCCGGTTGTCCACTTCGCGGCGCGGCAGTTCGGCCTCCCAGCGAAGGCCATAGTTCAGCGTCAGCCGGCTGGTGACGCGCCAGTCGTCCTGCGCGTAGAACGCCCAGTACGACGCGCGGGAGCGGATCAGGTCGGAGATCTGCACGCTGCCCGCGTTGACCTCGCCGAGCAGGAACGAGGCGAGCGCGTTGCCCGTGTTCGCCGCACCGAGGTTGCTGGTGATGAGCGGCGTGAACGTCAGGTTGCCCGACGAGCCGCGGTCGCGGATTTCGTCGTTGGCGCCTCCGCGGAACTCACCGCCGAACTTGAACGCGTGGCGCCTCTTCGACCACGACACCGACTCGAGCACCTGCCGATCGAGGATCGGCGTTTGAAACCGCGAAACGGCGGCGCTGCTCAACGCCGCGTAGCCCGGGATGTTGAACGCGGGAAACGCCTGGGCGGTGACGCCGCTCAGGCCAATCGTGCCGGCCAGGTTCGAGCCGAGGCCGGGACGCCCGTCGATGAACCTGCGCCGGAGATACGTCACGCGCAGCTCGTTGACGAGCGTCGGCGTGAAGATGTGCGTGTGCGCGCCGGTCAGGCTCTGGACGCGCACGTCGGTCGAACCCGCGAGCGGATCCGCAATCGCATTGCCGTACGAGCCCGTGACGTTCGTCCCGCTGTTGTTGATGTAGTAGCGCACCGTCAGCAGGTCGGTCGTGCGGAGCTGATGATCGACGCGGCCGACGAGGATGTCGCGGTCGAGCGTCGAGTCGCTGTTGCCGACGTAGTTGTTGGCGTTGGACGCCGTGCCCTCGCGGTTCGGCAGCGGGTAGTACTGCAGCGCCGCCCGCGCGACCGGATCGATCCGGTCCGCGGGGATGACGTTGCCCGCCAGCGGCTGACGGGTCACCGGGTCGTAGACGACGATCGGCACGCCGGCGCTGCTGCGGAGATCCGAGAAATCACCCGCGCGATTGCGCAGCGTCGGCACGGTCGAGAGCACGGTCTCGCTCGTCAGCTGGCGCGTCCGCTCCCACGATCCGAAGAAGAACGTCCTGCTCCTGCGAATCGGGCCGCCGAAGGTGCCGCCGAACTGGTTCAGGTCGATCGGCGGCTTCGACGCGGCGAAGACATTCTTCGCGTCGAGCGCGTCGTCGCGGAACGACTCGAACACGGTCCCGCGGAAGTCGTTGCTGCCCGAGCGCGTGGACATCACGATGACGCCGCCGGTGGAGTGGCCGAACTCCGCGCCGTAGTTGTTGGTGATGACCTTGAACTCCTGCATCGCGTCCACCGGGAGCGTGGTCAGCTGCTGCGGGCGCGTCAGGCCGACCGCGTTCGAGGCGTTGCCGCCGTCGAGGATGAAGTTCTGGTTGCGCGCGCGGCCGCCGGCGACAGAGAAGACCGGGTAGTTTTCGGCGGTGCCCGCGCCGGTATCGATCATGATGACGCCCGGCGCCAGCGACACCAGAGACGAGGCGGCACGGTTCGGCAGCGGCAGCGCCGTCAGCATCTCGCGCGTGATCGTCTGCGCGATGGTGGACGTCTGCGAATCGACCAGCGGGACGGTGGCTTCGACCGTCACCGTCTCGCTCTGCCGCGCGACGTCGAGCGTGATGTCGATGGCGAGCGCCTGGCTGACCGCCAGCGTCACGGCGCGCACGGCGGGCTCGAAGCCGTCCACGGTCGCCTCGACGCGATAGCTGCCCGGCACCAGCGCGCCGACGCGGTACACGCCGTCTTCGTTGGTGACGGCCTCGAACGCGACGGCGGTCTCGACGTTGCGGACCATCACCAGCACGCCCGGCAGCGGGGCGCCCGTGCTGTCCTTGACGAGACCGGAGATGGAGCTGCTGCCGCTCTGCGCGAAGAGCGCCGCCGGCAACAGCAGGATGATGATGGCGGCTAGGCGGACTGTCTCACGAGCTCTCATGAACGCTTCTCCTCGATGAACACCTGCGCGTGGTCGACCCCGGACACCCGCGGCGGCAACAGCCGGCGGGACAGATGCAGGGGCGACAACAGCAGGTACGAGGAGCGGCGGTCATGAAACCGCCATAGTCTACATACTTGGTAGACTAAATGGCCAGCGATTTCTTCCGGGCGCGGCGGGCGCCCTGGGCGGGGGCCCCTCGACGGGGCTCGGGGCGAGCGGCGGAGCGCGCCACCCGGGCGTTGAGGTCCGCCAACGTCATGTTGTCGAGGATTTGGGCGGTGGCGTCGCGGACCTCCTTCATGGCCAGCCTGACGCCGCACGCCTGTTCGTCGACACATTCGTCGCACTTTCGGTACGCGGTCTGGCTCACGCACGGCGTCAGCGCGAGCGGCCCCTCCAGGATGCGGATCACCTGCCCGACCGTGATCTCCGCCGGTTTCCGCCCGAGGAAATACCCCCCGCCCTTCCCTTTCCTGCTGTGCAGCAGGCCGTGGCGCTTGAGCTCGAGGAGGATGGCTTCGAGGAATTTCCTGGGGAGATGCTGCCGGTCGGCCAGATCCGAGATGAGGACGGGGCCGCTGTCGGCATCCTCGGCAAGCGCGAGCAGCGCTTTCAGGCCGTATTTCGACTTTCTGGTGAGCACCGCTTCATCACTCTACAGCATGGGTAGGGTAATAGCCGTTTGACTTCGGCGCCAGCCGCGGCGAAAATTTGGGTTCCGTGATCGCGAACTGCTGTTGTCCGTGCGCCTGTCGCTGTATGAGGACCCACGGGGTCCCCGCGCTATCGGTCACGGTGTAGGGAGAACGGACCAGTCAAGGCTCCTGACAACGCGTAGAGATCGAAAGCCCGGGGATGAATTCCCCGGGCTTTTTTGTTTTGGGACAATGGGATGTCGACTATTACCCTGCCAGTGGACATGGACGTCGCCGTAGCGCCGCGCCTGGATCACCTCCGCGCGCTCGAGGCCGAGAGCATTCACATCCTCCGCGAGGTGGTCGCCGAGTTCGAGCGGCCGGTGATGCTCTACTCGATCGGGAAGGACTCCTCATGCATGCTGCGCCTCGCGCAGAAGGCGTTTCACCCCGGTCCTATTCCGTTCCCGCTGCTGCACGTCGACACGACCTACAAGTTCCACGAGATGATCGCCTTCCGCGACGAGATGGTCGAAAGCGTCGGCGCGCGGCTCATCGTCCACACCAACGAGGAGGCGATTGGCGACGGGACGCAGCCGTTCAAGGTCGGCACCCAGCGCTGCTGCGGCCTGCTGAAGACGAAGGCGCTGCTCGATGCGCTGCAGGCCGGCAACTTCGACGCCGCGATCGGCGGCGCCCGTCGCGACGAGGAGCGCTCGCGCGCGAAGGAGCGCGTGTTCTCGGTCCGTGACGCCAGCGGGCAATGGGATCCCAAGCGGCAGCGTCCCGAGCTCTGGAGCCTGCTGAACGGCAAGCTGCGGCCCGGCGAGAGCATCCGCGTCTTCCCGCTGTCGAACTGGACCGAGATCGACGTCTGGCAGTACATCCAAGTCGAGAAGATTCCGATCGTCCCGCTCTACTTCGCCAAGGAACGGCAGGTCATCGTCCGCGGCGCCTCCCTCATCGTCCAGGAACAGCCGTTCGTCGTCACGATGCCCGGCGAGAAGCCGCAGGTGGTGAAGTGCCGGATGCGCTCGCTCGGTTGCTCGCCGTGCACGGGCGCGATTCGATCGGACGCGGACACAGTGCCGAAGATCATCGAGGAACTGATCGCGACGCGGCAGTCCGAGCGCCAGCTGCGCATCATCGATCACGATCAGGACGGATCGATGGAGCTGAAGAAGCGCGAAGGGTACTTCTGATGTCGGGCCTGCTCCGCATCTGCACCGCCGGCAGCGTGGACGACGGGAAGAGCACGCTCATCGGGCGGCTGCTCTACGACTCGCAGTCGGTGTACGAGGACCAGGTGCACTCGGTCGAGAAGGCGTCGAAGAACCGCAATGCCGGGCCGATCGACTTCTCGCTGTTCACCGACGGGCTCCGCGCGGAGCGCGAGCAGGGGATCACCATCGACGTGGCGTACCGGTACTTCGCGACCGCGCGCCGGAAATTCATCCTGGCCGACACGCCGGGCCACGAGCAGTACACGCGCAACATGGCGACGGGCGCGTCGACGGCCGACGTGGCGATCCTCCTCGTCGATGCGCGCCACGGCGTGCGCGTCCAGTCGCGCCGCCACGCGCGGATTGCGCGGCTGCTCGGCATCCAGGACTTCGTGCTCGCGATCAACAAGATGGATCTCGTCGACTTCGATCGCGACGTCTACGAGGGGATCCGCGACGACTTCGAGGAGATTCTCGCGGGCGCGCGGTCGCACGCGATTCCGCTGAGCGCGCTGCACGGCGACAACGTCATCACGCGCAGCGAGCGCACGCCCTGGTTCGACGGTCCCAGCCTGCTCGAGTATCTCGAGACCGTGCATGTGACGCGCGACCTGACGTCACTGCCCTTCCGTTTCCCCGTGCAGCTCGTGTTGCGACCGAACCACGAGTTCCGCGGCTACGCGGGGCAGATCGTGTCGGGGACCGTTGGCGTCGGCGATCGGCTCGTCGCCTCCCCCTCGGGGCGCTTCGCCCGGGTGAGCCGCATCGTCACCTACGACGGCGAGCTCGATTACGCGTTCGCGCCGATGTCGGTGACGCTGACGCTGGACGACGAGATCGACATCAGCCGCGGCGATCTGCTGAGCGTCGATCCGCCGAACGTCGGCACCGAATTGGAGGCGGAAGTCGTCTGGATGGACGAGCGGCCGCTCGACCCGGGGCGCGTCTACCTGATCAAGCAGTCCACGCGGACCGTGACCGCGGAAATCCATCACGGGATGGTGCTGAACCAGATCGGCACCGTGAACATCTCCACCGCGCGGCCGCTGGTGTTCGACCGCTACACCGAGAACCGTGCCACGGGCAGCTTCATCATCATCGACCCGGCGACGCATTTCACCGCCGGCGCGGGCATGATCACCAACCCGCTGCAGCATGTCGTGAGGCAGGTGAATGCGCCGATCAGCGCGGCGGAGCGGCTCGCGCTGCTCGCCCGGCACGCGGGCTCCGACGCCGAGGCCGTCGAAGCGATACGGAAGGCGCTCGAGGAACTTCTGTCGTGAGCACTGCACTGGAAGCAGAGGGCGCCATTCGCGACGCGCTCGCGCGCGCGACCGCGCCGTGCATCACGTCCAGCTTCCAGGCCGAATGCATGGTGCTCACGCACATGCTGCTCGAGTCGAAGCCGGACATCCCGGTGCTCTTCCTCGACACGTTCCATCACTTTGCCGGGACGTACGCGTACCGCGACGAGATGGCCGCCGCGTGGAAGATGAACCTCGTCACCCTGAAGGCGGCCGAGCCGAGGCCGGGTCTCTGGCAGGAGAGCACCGAGAAGTGCTGCGCCCTCCACAAGGTCGGGCCGCTCTTTTCGGCGCTCGAACGCTACGACGTCTGGTTCACGGCGCTGCGCCGCGAGCAGTCGCCGTCGCGCGCCAGCCTGCAGGAGGTCGAGCCGTTCCGCCTGCCGAGCGGCAAGGTGATCCAGCGCGTCAGCCCGCTGGCGTCATGGATGGCGCGCGACGTCTGGACGTACGCGAAGGAGCATGCGATTCCGCTGCTCCCGCTGTACGAGGCCGGCTACACGAGCATCGGCTGCGAGCCGTGCACCACGCCACCGCTCGACCCGGACAACCCGCGCTCGGGCCGCTGGCAGGGCCAGAAGCTGGAGTGTGGGATCCACATTCAGGCGAAGTGATAGTTTGTTAGTGGTTGGTCGTTAGTGGTTGGTGGTTCTCGAACCGTCGGAAGGGCTCGACGCACAGGAGCGCTGATCCTGACGTTCGCCGGCGCGCTGTGGGGGATGTCCCACTGACTGTTGAAATTTGAGAGCGGCGGCTCCTCACTGCTCGTGGTACACGAGTGGTGACTAGCCCCGGG
>DASQAX010000224.1:0-2783 GCA_035635535.1 Vicinamibacterales bacterium
CAGATATCTCTACGGTTCGCCCGACGCACTGCCACGCTTCAGCGACAACTGGGAGAAACGCCGCCTGGATCTGGCGGCAAGCGGCGCCTTCTCGGATCGCACCCTTCCCATTGCCGGCATCTATGTGCTCACCAACCACGCCAGCGCTCCCGACGCTCCATGCGTGCGGACGATGACGAGCGGCCAAGCGATGGTGGAACTCCTCGCCAACATCTACGCGAATCGCCTCTTCCACCCCGAGTTGAGGGTGCGCGAGCTCGACATGGTCCATCGGATTGCTCGAACCATTCCCGTCAAGGAAGGGGTGACTGGCGGATGGAGCAGCCCGGTCGAGCGGTTCTGCGAAGTCGTGCTCGATGATGTTCGTGCGTCCTGAATTCTGGGACGCGGCGGAGTGCCAGCGGATCAGGGCCGCCATGGACCGCGCCCCGAGATCGCCGGCGGAGATCTATGCCGACGGCTTTCGCGTAGACGAGGCAGCGCGTCGCGCGTTCGACGTCGATGTCGGAGATGCCCTCATCGAAGAAGTGGAGCGCGCCATCGACGCGGCACGTCCGCAGGTCGCCGCGTTCTTCAACGTGACGCTGTCCGGAGCCGAGGGCCCCGGCTTCCTGCGGTACGCACCCGGCGGCTTCTACGGCGCGCACCGTGATGTCGCGCCGGAATGGGAGGGGCAGTTTCCCCGGCGCATCTCGGTCGTGGTGTTTCTGACCACCGCCGGCGGGGAGTGCGAAGGCGGCTCGCTGCGGCTGTACTGCCCTGACGCGGTGGACATCGCGCCTCGAGCGGGGATGCTCGTGGCGTTTCCGTCCGACACGCCGCACGAGGTGCTGCCCGTCACGGCCGGCGTGCGCGACGCGATTGTGGATTGGTTTTATTAGGCGGGAAGGTCCGCCTGTACGTCCCTACTTCGGTGGCGGATGGACGCCGCCGAGGACGCCGCGCGCGTCCATGGGAAGCCGCTCCTCCTCGTTCTTCGACGGCTTGAACCAGTCCGCCAGGCGCGACAGCCGGCCTGAGGTCGTCCGCTTCGCCTCCTCGAACTGCTCGATGGCGTCGATGGCCGCCGCGAGCGTGGCGACCACGCCGATGCCGCGCGCCGTCGCCTGGTCGCGCGCGGTCTGATCGTCCCTGCGCAGCAGCAGCACCGCCTTCGAGCGCGACGCGGCGATGATGTCGACGCAATTGGTGAGCCGGTCGTCGACCGCGATGTCGAGCTTCAACGCGTTGGCGGCGTCACCGCGGGACCCGGGGACCGTCAGCACCGACGGCAGCGGGAAGCCGTGGCTCTCCAGCCACCACTGCGTCTGGAACTGCGTGGTCTCGCCCGCGCTCGAGGGGCGCGTGGTCATGAAGTAGACCTCCCACCTGCGCTCGCGCGACGTCCTGTACAGCCGCTCGATCTCGTCCGCCTCGTACGGCTCCAGCTGCAGCCACCACTGCGCGGTCCGGCCGATGTGATCCCAGACGCGCTTCATCACGTCGGCGCCGAGCGCGCGGGACGCCGGGTCCGACGGGTCGTGGCCGCCGGCCGGGCCGTCGACCTGCGCCGCCGTCTCCCGGAACGCCTTGTTGAAGTTCGCGACGACGCCGTCGACGTCGAATCCGACACGGATGCTCATGCAGGAGTGATCTCCGACGAGGGTTCGCCGCGATCGACGACCGCGAGCGCGGCGAGGATGGCAGCCAGCAGGAGGTTGGCGGGAGCGCGGAGGCCCGTTTCCCAGATGCTCTGCACGGCGATCGCGACGAGCCCCGCGCAGGCGCCGATGCGCACGAATCGATGCGAGCCTTCGTCCGCGGCGAGCCGTCGGCGAGCGGCGCGCGCGAGCAGCCCGAGTCCACACAGCACGAGCACGAGCAGGACCACGCCGCCTTCGGTCAGCAGCTGCAGGTATTCGTCGTGCGCGTGGTTGAACAGCACCTGCCGCGCGGTCTGCTGAGAGACGAACATCGCGTCCGCGAACGTGCCCTGGCCCGTGCCGAAGATTGGGAACGCACGCACGATGTGCAGGGTGTCGCGCCAGATCGTGAGCCGGCTGACCTGGTTCGGGTCGGGCGGCGCCAGCGTGCTCATGATTCGCTCGACGAGCCCCTCCAGGTTCAGCCATGCCGCGACGCCAAGGAGTACCGCGGCGGCGGCGAGTCCCACCCACAGCCCACGCCCGCGCTCGCGGCGACCCAGCGACGTGCCGACCACCACCGCCGCCACCAGCGCCACGAACCCGGAACGCGACAGCGTGGCGGCGAGCGTGAGCAGCATCGCGGCGAGGCATCCGATCGTCACGATCGAGCCGCCATCGGACAGCGCGACGAGCACCGCGCGCGACCCCTGCCGCAGGCGGTCCGTCATGTGCGCGCGCACGTGCATCGCGAGGTAGCCGGCGACGAGACAGATGGCCAGCACCAGCCACGTCGCGAGCTGATTGCGATCGACGAAGGGGCCGAACGGGACGGCGCGCGGATCGGGGACCGTCCACGTCCAGAGCACCGTCCGCGGCGCGGTCGCGCGCTGCGCCAGCGACACGAGCGCGCAGGCACATCCAATCCAGGCGAGCAGGCGCGCGGCGGCGCGGCTGCCGCCGCGCGAGAAGGCCTCGCGCGCCGCCCAGAACACCAGGGCCGCGGCGAGCGCCAGCACGAAGCCCGCGCGCGTCGCCGCCGGATGAATCGAGAGGGGACGCCACGTCCCGAGCGGCTCGAGCGCGTACGCGTCCTGCAGGCTCGGCGTGCCGGGAGAGAAGGCGTGGACGACGGCGGGCGGCAGCGGCGCCATCTGGAGG
>DASQAX010000225.1:0-2820 GCA_035635535.1 Vicinamibacterales bacterium
AGGACTGCGCTATCAGACGCCGATCGGACCGATTCGCTTCGATGTCGGCTATCAGCTGAATCCGATTCCAGATTTGCTGATCAACGGCAGCCCGCAGACACGCCGCTTCCGGCTCCACTTTTCCATAGGACAGGCGTTTTAAGGGTTCAGAGGGTTCAGAGGGTTCGGAAGGTTCAACCCCACCCGCGGCGCCCTTTTTCTTCGACCGGCGGCGCCGCTTGGCGAAGACGTGCGAGAGGCGCTGCAGCGCCTCGGCCGCATGCTGCAGCCCCGTGGTGATCTGATCGGCGTCGGTCCACGCCGCCGGATTGAGGCGCTCCGCCAACGCATAGAGCACCTCCTGCCGTGCCGGGTCCTGCGCGCGCTGCGGAATCTTTTCCCGGACCGCGACGTAGCACCGCGCGAGAAACGCGATCTGCTCGTCGGGTGTGGCGCCTTCAATGGCGGACGGGACCGTGAATCTCGGCGGCGGAGGCGGCGGCGCGGGCGCGGCCTCCGCTGGCGTCTCTGCCGACGGCCTCTTCCGCAGACGCCGCGGCTCGGTCGCGGTCTCGATCACCTGCTGATTGTGAAAGACCGCGCTCCAGTCGAACTCGATGTCGGGGTGTTCCGCCTCGATTCGCTTCAGGACGTCCGACTCGAGCGCCTCGCGGCCGACGCGGACGCCGCCAGGCGTGCGAAACACGTACAGGATGCGCGACTTCTGCTTCGTGCCCTCGCGGCACCAGTGCATCAGGTACGTAGTTTCGTATCCGCGCTTGTCGCGGATGACACGAAGGAACGGCACGTATGATTACTTGCGCTTCTGCGCGCGCGCGCCGGACGCGCTCTTCTTCGGTGCGGACCGGGCCCCCCTCGACGTCGGCTTGCGAGCCGCGGCGCGCCGCGGGGCCGGCCTGGCCGGTTTCTTCGCCGCCACTTTCCGCCTCGGCGCCGGTGCGGCCGCTCGCGCGCGGGTGCGTCCCTGGCCGTTGGCCGCCGCGCGTGCGGGCGCGGCCGGCCTCGGCGTCGGCGTCGGCGCCGGCGTGGGCGGCGGCGTCGGCGTCGGCGTCGGCGTCGCTGGCCTCGGCGCCGCTGGCTTGGGCGCCGCTATCACGGTGGTTATCCGTGTCGTCTTGATCTCGGGAACCGAGGTGCGCTGAACCATCGTGAAGCGGGGCTGATCGCCGACGACGATATACGACCAGATTTCCGCGACCGGTATCTGCATATCCTCGCAGAGACGGCGCGCGACGTCGATCATCGACTGCGGAGCGTAGAGGTGGAGCGCCGACAGCTGGGAGAACGTCTTCCACTCGGACATCGCCTCGAGGTTGTTGACGGACTCAGCCGTTTCAACCTCGACCACGCCGAGTATCCGCTTCCCGTTCTGAAGGACGAGGTCGGGGAACCAGGGAGGCGGTCCGCCGATACCGGCGGTCTGTTCGTTGCCCGGGTTGATGGCGACCTCGAATTTTCTCTTATATTTAGCCTGAAGCAGGCGAATGATGCGGTCGTGCTCGAGCTGCTCCCGGACAGGCCGGACGAGGATTGGGCTCACACAACCTCCGACGCGCGTGCACCACTGAACGTTCCGGGGGGAGATCCGGCGTCCAAAGTGGCTGAATATAGCATAATGGCCCCGGTGGCTTCTTCCGAGACCAAGCCCGAAAGTGCTCCCCGCGTGCTCATTGTCGATGATGATGTCAGCGTCACGGACACGTTTTCGCGAATGCTTCGTCTCGAGGGCTACGAGGTGTGGGCGGCCCTGTCCGCCGACGAAGGGCTGAGCCTCGCGCAGACGCACCGTCCGCAGGCGGTGATCCTCGACCTCCGCATGCCGCTGACGAGCGGCCTGCAGTTCCTCCGCGCCATCCGCGCCATCCCGGGGCTCACCAGCACGCCGGTCGCCATCGTCACCGGCGATTACTATCTCGACGATGCGCAGTCGAACGAGATTCGGGAGCTGGGCGCGGAGCTGCGTTACAAGCCGCTCTGGCTCGAGGAGCTGGTCACGCTCGCGCGCGAGCTGCTCAAAATCCCTGTCCGCGAATAGTGGAGCCGGCGGGCTCCCCCTGAGCCGTGTGCCCTGAGCCTTGAGTCGATTCCTGAAAGCCTGCCGGCGGGAGCCCGTTGACGTCACGCCTGTCTGGTTCATGCGCCAGGCCGGCCGCTACATGGCCGAGTACCGCGCAATCCGCGAGGAGCACTCGCTGCTCGAGATCTGCCGGACGCCGGACCTTGCCGCGGAAGTCACGCTGCAGCCGGTGCGCCGCATCGAGGTGGACGCCGCGATCCTCTTTTCCGATCTGCTGCTGCCGCTCGAGCCGATGGGGCTTCCGTTCGATTTCGTGAAGGGTGAAGGTCCGCAGATCGAGCATCCGATCGAGTCGTCGGCCGACATCGAGAAGCTGAAGCTGTTCGAGCCGCGCGAGGCGCTCGCGCACGTCCTCGAGGCGATCGAGGTCGTGCAGCAGGAGCTGCACGGCCGGGTGCCGCTCATCGGCTTCTCCGGCGCGCCGTTCACGCTGGCGTCGTACGCCATCGAGGGTGGCCACTCGAACAACTTCGCGCGCACCAAGTCGCTGATGTACGGCCATCCGGACTCGTGGCACCTGCTCTGCGACAAGTTCGCCACCGTCGTCGCCGATTACCTCGGCGCGCAGATCGACGCCGGCGTCGACGCCGTGCAGCTGTTCGACTCGTGGGTCGGCACGCTGAGCGCCGCGGACTACCGCGAGTTCGCGCTTCCCCACTCGAAGAAAATCTTCGACGCGATTGCCGGGCGCGTGCCCACCATCCATTTCGGCACCGGGACGGCGACGATGTTCCAGGAGCTGC
>DASQAX010000226.1:0-7367 GCA_035635535.1 Vicinamibacterales bacterium
AGCACGCCCTGGGCCGCGGCCTCCACCATCGCAATCGTCAGGCACCGAACGGGCGAGTCGCGGAGAACCGTCAGCAGCAGGTCCTCCATCCGGTTGATCCACGCCATGTCGGGCGTCAGCCGTCCACGGAGCACGCCAACCCGCGCGAGCCAGGCGATGATCGTTCCAATCAGGTAGAACCGGCGCGCGATCGCGATGGCGGATACGAGGAGAAACACGACACACGCGCAGATGATGCCGATGGCGATGCCCGCGATCGTCGCGGGCAGTTCGACGCTCGAGAGGATGTACGCGAGTCCCGCGATCGACATCACCGCCGTGACGAACGTGTAGAGCAGGTATTCGGCGATCGTGGCCGCAAAGCCTTCCGTGAGCGTGAGCCCGCGCGTTTCGAGCAGCCACGCCTTGGTCGGCTCCGCGAGGACGGGACCGGTCAGCGTGAGCGATTGAATCGCCTCGCCGGAGAGCCGAATCGCGAGCGCGTCACGATAGCGGATGACGCCCGGCCGCAGGACGCATTCGTGCAGCGCGAGCGCCCGCGTCGCGTGGTGCAGTCCGCCGAGCAGCAGCACCACCACGAAGAACCAGCCGACGCGCGCGAGCGCATCGACGATGTCCGATACGCCGAGCTGCCGGATCAGGACGGCAAGGAGCGCCGCGCCGCCAAGGAGGAGAACGATCCGCGTCATGTGCGTATGTACGAACTATCGCACGACCTCAGCCGCGAGGCTGGCGTTATGCTTGCAGCCCGACGCGGCATACACCTCACGCCGGGAGGCTAACGATGCGCAAGCAGGATCGTGTCGCCGCAGCCAAACAGCAGCAGGGCGGTCAGGAAAGTCAGAATCAGCCGCAGCCCGAACCGAGGCAGCAGGAAGAGCTGAGGGGCGCTGCGTCGGATCAACAAGCCAGGCCGCAGCGGGAGGGCCGCAAGCTGCCGCTGCCCGACTGACAGCGGGACGCCGCTACGCGTACTGATCTCTGATCTGTTCAGAACGAACCGTGCCCGCACGGACGTGATGAACGTGCGGCTTCCAGAATCGGCATCGCCTCCGCCCGTGACGGGAGTCCTCTCCGAAATGTCAGTCACAATCGTGGTCCGCTGACAAATTCTGTCGTCCTGACAAATTCTCGCGGGCGGCGCTATCCACCGATGCGCATGCCTGCGCGGCTCTGCCGTTGGCCGCAATCCTGCTCAGCCACAGGCACTACCCCTCGGCTGTCGATCGGCAGGAAGGATCACATGTTTCCGCCTCGCTGTTTGGTCGCTGGTGCTCTCGTCGTCGTTCTCACGATCGTCCCGGCGCTGGCATCGGCCGCGCCGCCGGCCGCCGCCGGACGCATCAAGCTTGCGTCGGGCGCCGTGTTCGTCGTGCGCGCCAATGCCGTCGTCCCGGCGGTGCCGGGGCAGGTCCTCTTCGAGGCCGATACGCTGCGCACCGGCCCCGATGGCCGCATGGGCATCACGCTGAACGACGACACGCGCGTGTCGCTCGGGCCGGGAAGCGAGGCTCGTCTCGACCAGTTCGTGTACGCGCCTGCCGAAGGGCGTCTCGGCCTCGTGCTGAAGATCGTCCACGGCTTCGTCGCGTACGTGTCGGGCCGCATCGCGAAGCTCTCGCCGGACGCGGTCAAGCTCGAGACGCCGAATGCGATTGTCGGCGTCCGGGGAACGACGCTCGCGCTGCGCGTCGACGCGCAATGAACGGCCGCCGGCACCTCGTCGCCCTGACCATCGCGGCGTGCGCGGCCGGCAGCCTTTCCGCCTGTGGCCTGGCCCGGGTGCACACGCCGCAGCGTCCGCACGACTCGACCGTCGCGCTGTTGCCGGATCCCGATGACGGTGTGGTGGGGAGAGCGGTCGTGGGGAACGGGTCCGGAACCGCGGACCTCGCGGGCGCGCGGGCCTCGACCCGCGTCCAGGGCAACCAGGCGCCGGGCACCGTCACGGCGCTCAGCGAAGCCGAGGCGCAGGCGCTGTTCGGCGACCTGCTGGCGGCGCTGCCGCCCAAGTCGCATCACTTCACGCTCTACTTCGAGTTCGAGTCCGACGAACTGACGGCCGAGAGCCGGGCGCTGGTCCCGGCCGTGCTGCGGGCCGTCATGGATTTTCCTTTCCCCGAAGTCGTGGTGATCGGACACACCGATACCACGGGCACCCCGGCGTCCAACGTCGAGCTCGGGCTCAAGCGGGCGACCACGGTGCGGAAGCTTCTCGTCGACGCCGGCCTCGACGCCTCCCTCGTGGACGTGACGTCGCACGGCGAGGCGGATCTGCTCGTGCCGACGGCCGACGACACGTTCGAGCCGCGTAACCGGCGCGTCGAGATCTCGGTTCGATGACGTCGCGGCCCCGCCTGTTGCTGCTGCTGTGCGGCCTGGTCCCTGTCCTGGCGGCCTCCGCGCTTGCGCTTCTGCGCCCGTCGTTGCTGACACCGCTGGAATACCGCGCGTACGACGTCCTCGTCCGCAGCGCGGAGATGCGGCCGCAGAGCGGCCGGGTCGTCATCGTGGACGTCGACGAACGGAGCCTCTCGGCCATCGGCCAGTGGCCGTGGCGCCGCGACGTGGTCGCCGGGCTCGTCACGCGCCTGCGCGAGATGGGCGCGTCGGTCGTCGCGCTCGACATCATCTTCGCGGAACCCGATCGAACCGGGGGCGTGGACGCCGACGCGGCGCTGGCCGGCGCGCTGGCCGGCGGTCGCGTCGTCATCGGTTACGCGATGACGTTCGAGTCGGCGTCCGCCGCGGCGTGCAGCGATCGTCCGTTTCCGCTCGCCATCATCCGCGCGGACGACGAAACCGAGGAATCGTTCTTCAGGGCGAAAGGGTCGATTTGCAGCCTGCCCGTGCTGTCGGAAGCGGCGGGGGCGTCGGGCTTCCTCAATGCCGCGCCGGATCCCGACGGGCTTCTCCGCCGCGCGCCACTGCTGCTGGAGCACGGCGGACGCGTCTACCCGGCGCTCGCGCTCGCCGCCGTCGCGGTGACCACCGGCTCCGGCAGCGCGGCGCTGCGCGTCTCGAACGTCAACTCCGCGTCGCTCGCGTTCGGGAGCCGGCGCGTGCCGCTCGATGGCAAGAGCAACATGCTGCTGCGCTATCGCGGCGCCAAACGCTCCTTTCCGTACCTGTCGGCAGCCGACGTCCTCGCCGGCCGCGTGCCGGCCGGCGCGGTGCGCGACAAGGTGGTGTTCGTGGGAACGACCGCGCTCGGCACGCGGGAGGTCGTCGCGACGCCGCTCGACACGCTGTTCACCGGCGTCGAGGTGCAGGCAACGGTCGCGGACAACCTGCTGCAGCAGGACTCGGTTCACCGCCCTTCCTACGCCGTTGCGCTCGAAACCGAAGTGACGTTCGGGCTGGGCATCGCACTGGTGCTGCTCGTTCGAAGGAAGGGCGTCGGGTGGGGAGCGGCCGCGACCGCGGCGAGCCTCGTGATCGTGTGGGGCACGGCGGTCTTCCTGATGTCGGCAACGAGCATGTTCGTCTCGCCGCTCTTCCCGACGCTCGGCCTGACGGCCTCGCTCGGGGCCATGACCGTCGCGGGCTTCGCCATCGAGCGGCGCCGCGCGGATCACGCCGATCAGGAAACGGACGCGTCGCGACGCCTCATGGTCCAGACGCTGCTCTCGTTGACCGAGACGAGGGATTCTGAAACCGGCGGCCACTCGCGCAGGACCGAGCAGTACGCCCGCGTGCTCGCGGGAGAGCTCGCGAAGCATCCGGCCTACAGCGGGTACCTGACGCTCGAACGGATCACGATGCTCGCGCGACTGGCGCCGCTCCACGACATCGGCAAGGTCGGCGTCCCCGACAGGCTGCTCCTGAAGCAGGGGTCGCTGACGGACGAGGAACTGGCCGAGATCCGCCGACACCCGGCCTACGGGCGTGATGTCATCGCCCAGGCCGAGCGGCAGGCGGGGGTGCATGGCGACGCCGTGCTCGCGATGGCCAAGGAGATCATCTACACCCATCACGAGTGGTGGGACGGCGGCGGCTACCCACAGGGACTGAAGGGCACTGACATTCCGATCGCGGGCAGAATCATGGCGCTCGTCGACGTCTACGACGCCGTGCTGACACGGCGGCGTTATGCGTCGCCGAGATCGCACGACGAGACGGTTGCCCTGATCGTCTCGCGGCGAGGCACCCAGTTCGACCCCGCGGTCGTCGAGGCGTTCGTCGCGGTGTCCTCTACCCTGCGGGCCCTTTCGGAGGCCGCCGGGGAGTACGCCGACACGCGCCGCTGATCACCCCGACTTTACTTGCTCCACAATTCGCGCGACTCCTATACTGACTCCCGATCTCCGATGGACGATCAGACGCGCGACCAGCTGCGGAGCCGCGCACGCCGTGTCATCACGGACCTCCGCGAGCTGGCGAAGTTGACCTCGACTCCGCGCGGGGCCCAGCGCGTGGCCTGGGGACCCGTGTGGAGACAGGCGCGCGGGTGGCTGCAGGACAAGCTGTCGCCGCTCGGACTCGCGCCAGTGCCCGATGCCGCGGGGAACAACTGGGTGACGCTTCCGGGTGAATCGCCCAGGACGGTCATCATCGGCGGGCACCTGGACTCGGTGCCGAACGGCGGGTGGCTGGATGGCACGCTCGGAGTGCTCGTGGCGCTGGAAGCGCTTCGGCAGTACGCCGAGGGTTCGAAGCCGCCGGTCACGCTGCGGCTGGTCGATTGGGCAGACGAGGAAGGCGCGCGGTTCGGGCGCAGCCTGCTCGGCTCGTCGGCGGCCGCCGGCCGTCTCGTGGTGGACGAGATACGGGAGCTGCGCGACGCCGAAGGCACGCGCCTCGAGGACGCGCTGCGGGAGCATGGCGTGAAGCTCGACACGATGCTGAACGCGCGGCAGGAGCTCGCGCGCATCGATGCCAGGGCGTACCTCGAGATGCACATCGAGCAGGGGCCGGTGCTCGAGTCGATGAACCGGTCCGCGGGGGTCGTTCTCGGAACGTTCGGCCTGGAGCGGAACATGGTGCGGTTCGTCGGGCAGGCCGCGCATTCAGGGTCGACGCCGATTGCGATGCGAAGGGACGCGTTCCTCGCCGCGGCTTCGACGGCGCTCGAATGCCGTGAAATCGCGAGGCGTCATTCCAGGCCGGGCGCCGGCGTCGTCTGCACGACCGGCGTCGTCAAGGTCGAACCCGGCATCGTCACCGCGGTGCCAGGCGTCGCGGAGATATCGATCGATCAGCGCGCGCTCGATCCGGGCGTCCTTGCGACGATGTACCGCGAGGCACAGGAGGCGTCGCGCCGTTTCGCAGAGGAGAACGGCGTGTCGGTCGAGTGGAGACCGCTGTTCCGGATCGAGCCGCGCCCGTTCGACCCGCACCTGCTCCGCCTGTGCGAGGACTCGGTCCGCGAAATCACCGGCGATGCGCCGAAGCTTCCGTCCGGCCCGCTGCACGACGCCGCGGAGATGGTGCCGCACATGCCGGTCGTCATGCTGTTCGCGTATTCCGCGCGGGGACTGTCACACTGCAAGGAAGAGGACACGCCCGACGAGCACCTGGAGAAGGCGATCAGCGCCTTCCTGCTGCTGGTCGACAAGACGGTCGCCAGCGTCGCGCGGCCCTCATAGGAACAGATCGGCGGCCAGTTCTTCAGACGAAGTCGGATCGGCGTGGTATACCGAGAAGTCGGTGACTCCGGCTTCTCGCAGGACGTCCTCGTCTATGAAGAACCGTCCGGTGCGGGACGGATCGCTCGTCAGGATCACGTGCGCGGCGTCGGCGACGATCGATGCCGTCCGGCATCGCGATCGGTCGGCGCCCGGGACCAGGGTGAGCGCGGCCGTGTCGATCACGGTACGCGGCCACAGCGCGTTGACGGCAATCCGATCCGCGAGGAATTCTTCGGCCATACCCAGCACACACAGGCTCATGCCGTACTTGGACATCGAGTACGCGACATGCGGCGCGAACCAGCGCGGCGCCAGGTTGAGCGGCGGGGCGATGTTCAGCACGTGCGCGCCCCCGGCCTGTTTCAGGTGCGGCAGGCACTTCTGCGTGCACATGAAGGTCCCGCGCACGTTCACCTGGTGCATCAGGTCGAATCGCTTCATCGGCGTGGCCGGAGTGCCGGTCAACGAGATCGCGGAGGCGTTGTTCACCAGGAAGTCGATGCGGCCGAACGTTTCGATGGCGCGATCGACCGCTGCCTGGACCTGGCTCTCGTCGCGGACGTCCATCTGCACCGCTGTCGCCGACCCACCCCGCTGGCGGATTTCGTCCGCGACGGTGTGGATCGTCCCGGGCAGGACCCGGTGCGGCTCCACGGTCTTGCCGGTGACGACGACGTTCGCGCCATCCGCGGCAAGTTTCAGCGCGATGGCCCGGCCGATGCCGCGGCTTGCGCCCGTGATGAACGCGGTCCTGCCGGTCAGCGGCATCGCTCTACCGCGCCATGGCTTTGTCGATGAAGGCGAGCAGCGCGTCGCGCGTCTCGTCCATGTCGAGGAGCGCGAGCTGCTCGTCCACCTCGAGGGCCAGCGTCTCGTCCAGCGAGAGACGGACGGCCGCGTGCATCGATCGCCTGGCGCGCTCCAGGGCGTACGGCGCCTTCGCGGCGAGCCGTCGCGCGAAGGCGTAGGTTTCGTCCAGGAGCGCGTCGCCCGCAACGATCCGGTTGAACAGCCCGATCCGGTGCGCTTCCTGCGCGGGAATCATCTCGCCCGACAGCACCAGCTCCATCGCCCTGCCGAAGCCGGCGAGAAGCGGCAGCAGATACGTGGCTCCCAGGTCGGGATGCAGCCCGATGCGGTTGAAGACGGCCCCGATCGAGGCATCCGCTGACGCAATCCGGACGTCGCACGCCAGGGCCAGGCTCGCGCCGCCGCCGGCCGCGGCGCCATTCACCGCTGCGATGACGGGCCTGGGCGAGGAGACGATCGTCTGCACGATGCGCGTGGCGCTGGTGACGAGCTCCCGCGCCCGGCTTCGATCGCGCGCGACGACGATGTCCTTGAGATGGGCGAGGTCGGCGCCCGCGCAGAAACCGCGGCCCGCGCCGGTGAGCACGATGACGCGGCAGGATGGGTCCCCGGCCGCCGCGGCGACGGCATCGGCGACGCCCGCGGCCAGAGACGCGTCGAACGCGTTCATCGCTTCGGGTCGATTCAACGTGACCGTCGTAATCGACCCGTCTCGGCTTACCGTGACGCCAGCCATCGTTCAGATACGGTCAGTCGGGATTTCTCGGCGAAGCGCCACTAACCGATACGACTCGAAAAACTAGGGCGCTTCGGCCAGCATCTTCATGTTCTTGAGCGCGCCTTCGAACCGGGCGCGCCGCTGCGCCATGTCGGCCTGCCTGGCCGCCTGATCGGCCTTGTCCGAGATGTCGTACATCAGCGTGTAGA
>DASQAX010000227.1:0-6169 GCA_035635535.1 Vicinamibacterales bacterium
TGCGTGGTGTGTGGGCCACGGAGCCGCGAGTAATCGGGGACGCGGGCGCCGGGGGTGAGGTCGATCCAGGGCGAAATGCCGTAGCGAGTGCGCAACTAGGCGGCCTCCACTACGTGTCGGGCCGCCCGCTCGAGGATGGGCCCGAGGCGGCCCGCATCGTGTGCCGTGCGCGGCGTGTACTTGATCCACAGCCTGCTCGGCCGCCCGCGCCGCACGAACGGGACTGCCTTTCCCGCGCGCAGCTCGTCCTTCGCGACGGCCGACGGCAGCTTGACGATCAAGCCGTCTTCAATCAGGCAGACGAACATCCTGCGGCCGGCGTAGCCGGCCGGCAGGCCGAACATCCGGCCGATGCGGAGGCCGCGATGATGCTCGATGAAATCGGCGAGAAAGGGCTGAAGATCCGCTCGAAACGCAATCGGCACGCGCGCAGCGATTGTAAGTTATTGCTTCTCCTTCTGCAGCAGCCGGCGTTTCCGCTCGACGCCCCAGCGATAGCCGCCGAGCCCGCCGCCCTTCTCGACGACGCGATGGCACGGGATGACCAGGCAGACGTGATTGGTCGCGCACGCCCGCGCCACGGCGCGCGAGGCACGCGGGGCGCCTATGGCCGTGGCGACCTCGCTGTACGACCGCGTCTCGCCGTAGGGAATCGACTGCAGGTAACGCCAGACCTTCCACTGGAACGCCGTCGCCTTGACGTCCACCGGCAGATCGATCGCCGGCGCGCGGCCATCGACGTGCGCGACGAGCGTCCCCACCCAGTCGGCAAATGCGCCGCGCTCGCGCTCGATCGTCGCGGACGGATATTCGCCCCGGAGATCCTGTTCGAGCTCGGCGTCCCGGTCGCCAAGCTTCACCGAGCAGAGCCCCTTGTCCGTCCCCGCGACGAGCAGGCGGCCGAGCGATGAATTCACGATCGTGAACGCGATCGACGTTCCCTGCGCGCCCCGTTGATACTGCGCCGGCGTGATGCCGCGCCCGGTCGGCCGCCGCTCGTACACGCGGCTGCTCGACCCGTAGCCGGCGTCGTAGATGGCTCCCGTGAGCGGCTTGCCCTTGCGGAGATCGCGGCGGAAACGCTGCGCGCGCAGCGCGTCCTGGTAGGCGCGCGGCGAGATGCCGAGCAGCCGCGAGAACGTCCGCTGCAGGTGGAACGGGCTGGTGCCCACGTGCGACGCCAGCGCCGCCAACGTGATCGGCTCGTCCGCGTGCGAGGTAATGAAGGCCGTCGCCTTGCGCACGTGGTCCACGCCCGGTGCGGGCGGCACGCCCGCGCGCGGGCGGCAGCGCCGGCATTCGCGGAACCCGGCGACCTCCGCCGAATCCGGCCCGGCGAAGAACTGCACCGATTCACGCTTCGGCCTCCGGCTCGGACAGCTCGGCCGGCAGTACACGCCGGTCGACTGCACCCCGTAGACGAACCGGCCGTCGCTGCGCGCATCACGCGCGAGCACCGCCTCCCAGAACCCTTCGTCGGTCGACATCAGACTCATTGCATTCATACGGCAACGATATCCGTCGCCGTGCGCGCCTTCTATCCGCCGCTTGCGGTCGTTATAACATGCCGGGGATCGTGCGCCGGGTTCTCAAAGCGCTGCTGATTGCGCTCCTCGTCATCATGGTCGCGGGCGTGGCCGGCGCGCTCTGGGCGCTGAGCCGCGTTCGCGCGAGCCTGCCGCAGCTGGATGGCACCAGGCAGATCGCGGGACTGTCCGAACGGGTCCAGGTCCAGCGCGACCGCCTGGGTATCCCGTCGATTCGCGGTGCGTCGCGCGAGGACGTGGCGCGCGCGCTCGGCCTCCTGCACGCGCAGGATCGCTTCTTCCAGATGGATCTCGCGAGACGACGGGCCGCAGGTGAACTGGCGGCGCTCGTCGGCGTTCGCGCGCTGGCGCTCGATCGCGAAATCCGCGTTCACCGCTTCCGCGCCGAAGCGCGGCGCGCCGTCGACCTGCTGACCCCTTCCAGCCGCCGCGTCGTCGACGCGTATACCGCGGGCGTGAACAGCGGCCTCGCCTCGCTCGGGGCCCCGCCGTTCGAGTACCTGCTGCTGCGCCAGGAGCCGCAGCCCTGGAAGGACGAGGATTCGTTCCTCGTCGTGCTCTCGATGTTCATCACGCTGCAGGACACGGACGGGTCGTACGAATCGACGCTCGGCACCATGCACGACGTGCTGCCCGAAGAGATGTTCGAGTTCCTCGCGCCAAAGGGGACGGAATGGGATGCGCCGGTCGCGGGCGAGACGTTCAGCACGCCGCCGATTCCCGGTCCCGGCGTCTACAACCTGCGCGCCCGCCGCGCGGGCCGGACGACGCTGCCGCTGCCCGAACGTCCGCCTCGCGTCCAACTCGCTCCATGGGATTTGGATCTTGGGATTTGGGATTTGGGATTTACCGAGCGCGAAGCGCTCGGAAGCAACAACTGGGCGGTGTCCGGTGCGTTGACGGCCGATGGCAACGCGATTGTCGCCAACGACATGCACCTGTTCATCCGCGTGCCGAACACGTGGTATCGCGCGTCGATGGAGTGGCCCGACGCCGCGAACCCGTCGGAGCCGCACCGCCTCGTCGGCGTGACGCTGCCCGGCGTACCCGCGCTCGTCACCGGCAGCAATACGCATCTGGCCTGGGGGTTCACCAACACGTACGCGGATTGGGGCGACCTCGTCGAGCTCGAGACCGATCCGGCCAATCCCGATCGCTACCGTACGCCTGACGGCTGGCGGCCGTTCGAGCACTCCGACGAAACCATCGCGGTCGCTGGCGAGGCCGCGCAGCACGAGCAGGCCACGTGGACGATCTGGGGACCCGTTCTCGGACCGGACCACCGCGGGCGGCTCCGCGCGTACGCATGGGTCGCGCATTCGGCGGAGCGCCTCGCGACCACCGTCACCCCGCTCGAATCGGCCCGCACCATCGAAGAAGCGTTCGACGAGGTGAACGGCGTCGGCATTCCGGGCCAGAACCTCGTCATCGCGGACCGCTCCGGGCGCATCGGCTGGACGGTCTATGGCGCGATTCCCCGCCGCGCCGGCTTCGACGGCGTGCTCCCGTCTTCGTGGGCCGATGGATCGCACGGGTGGAAAGGGTGGCTCGAACGACGTGAATACCCGCGCATCCTCGATCCGCCGGGCGGCCGCATCTGGACGGCAAACGCGCGCGTGGTCGGCGGCGACATGCTCGCGAAGCTTGGCGATGGCAGCTACGAGGTTGGGGCGCGCGCGCGGCAAATCCGCGAGCGGCTGATGGCACGCGACCGGTTCAGCGTGCGCGACATGCTCGCCATCCAGATGGATGCCAGTTCCGAGTTCCTCGATCGCTGGCGACAGCTCCTGCTCGATGCCCTGACGCCATCCGCCGTTGACGGTCATGCCGATCGTGCCGAGCTTCGACAGATCCTGGGGCACAACTGGGCTGGCCGCGCCGCGCCGGACTCCGCGGCGTACGCGTTCGTGCACCGGTTTCGCGACCTGCTGTCCGAGCGCGCGATCGCGTTCGTGCTGTCGGAGTGCTACGAAGCGGACCCGGCGTTCGACTATGCGACCGTTCGACGCCGCGAAGGGCCCCTCTGGAGACTGGTCTCGGAGAAGCCGCTGCACCTGCTCGATCCGCAATACGCCACGTGGGACGAGATGATCCTCTCGACGATCGATCGGATCATCGCCGACACGAAGGGAAAAGACTCGACGCCGCTCGACGGCCGCCGGTGGTCCGACGACAACGTGACCGCGTTCCGGCATCCGCTGTCCGCCGGCGTTCCGCTCGCCGGCCGATGGCTCGACATGCCGATGAGACCGCTCGCCGGAGACCTCTACACGATCCAGGTGCATTCGGGATCGCTCGGCGCGTCGGAGCGGATGGTCGTCTCGCCCGGGCATGAGGCCGATGGCATCATGCACATGCCCACGGGACAGAGCGGCCACCCGCTGTCGCCGTTCTACTCGAACTCGCACGAGGCGTGGGTGAACGGGGACCCAACCCCGTTCCTCCCGGGTCCCGCGGAACACACGCTGACGCTGACGCCGCGGTGATCGGAGTCGTAGGCCGGGTTCCGCGGTGCGGACAGCTTCCAACGCACCGCGGACCCGGCGTAACCCGTCCTCACTACCGGCGCAGCGTGAAACCGGTGAGCATCGTCACGCGCGTCCCGGCCCTCGTCGGCACGACGGCGACGTTCATCGGCACGTTGAACACGCCGGCGCGTAACGTCACACCAGCGGCGATCGCGAGCGCGACACCGGCAGGGGTCACGTTCGGCCCGACACCGAACTCCGCGCCCTCCTGCGTTCGAAGTCCTGCAAGCCACGTGAGGCTCGGAATCGCGACGCCCTGGTCGAGCCCACCGAGCAGGAACACCCACTCGTTCAGCGCGCTGACGCCGCCCTCCTTCGCGTAGAACTGCCTCTCGAACTGCCAGCCAAACTGCGAGATGGTCGGCCGGACATCCACCGAGTTCTTCTTGAGCTCGCGGACGACGCCGTCGCTGAGCAGCGAGATGCCGATGCGCGGTCCGGACAGGCTCAGCGTCCTGGCCGGTGGTGGCGCCAATGATCCGGACTGGGCGTGAAGCGGTGAGGCGAACCCGACGAACAGCAACGCTGCGGCAAGCACATTACGCATGTAAACCTCCATGCGCGTAAGGTAGCGGCGCCGATGCGGGCGTGTCCTGACGAACGGCCTGAAAAGTCCTGAAAACCGGATCAGGACGCGCGATCGCGCAGAATGGCCAGCGCCGGCGCCCAGGCCTCGCGGTGTGCCGTGACGTGCAGCAACGGGTCTACCGGCAGAATCCATCCCGCGGCGCCCGGCCCGGCGTGCGTGAGCGCCGCCGCGCACAGCTGCGCGGCGCCGGCAGGATCGCCTTGCAACGCGAGAGCGGCGGCGCGGACGATTACGGTATCCACCTCGTTCCCGCTCCGCCGCAACGCCTCCGATTGTGACGCCCCGGGCGACGCGGCACTCAAGCCGAGGACGGCGAGCGGATGGCCCGGCACGCGTCTCAGCGACTCGTGGAACGCCGCGGCCGCCTCCTCGCGATTGCCCTGACGCAATCGAATCGACCCGAGTGCGTACCAGGTGTTCGCGCAGCATTCTCGCGCGTACAGCTGCCCTTCCTCCTCGAACGCCAGCTCGCTGGCGAACTCGTCGAGCGCGAGGTCGTCGGCGCCCTGTGCCGCCAGCACGAGGCCGTGCAGCAGGTGCAGCCCGACCGCGTTGAACCGTCCGTGCTGCTTCCGCTGCGCGTCCTGCGAGGCGCATCCTGGCCTCAATTCCTCGAGGGCCGCGTCGAACGCGTCGCGCGCGACGAACACCGTCGCGGCGAACCAGTACGCCAGCGCGAGCCGGGGATAGAGCGTCAGGACCCGGCGCGCCGCACGCAGGCGTTCCTCTCCCCAGCTGACGAACGCCAGCCGCAGGAAATGACGCCAATCATCTGGATCGAGCGCGACCGCCTTGCGCGCGGCGGCAATCGCCTCGCGGGCGTCGCCGGTTCGATGGAGCACGAAGGCAAGCGTGCTCCAGGCTTCACCGGAGGATGGATCGAGCCGGCAACCTTCGCGGGCGTGATGGCTGGCCAGTTGAAGCGCGTCGGCATCGGGCGCCGCATCCGCGCGCGTCGATTCGAAGCCGAGGATGCACGCGTTGGCCATCCCGATGTGGGCCGACGGGTGGTCGGGCTGGGTACGGAGCGCCTGCGCGAAGGCATCGCGGGCCCGCGTCACCGCGTCGCGGTCCAGCGTTTCGAGCGCCGCGCGGCCGTCGACAAACGCGCGGTACGGCGCGAGCATCGCGTCGAGCGCCGCGTCGGACTCCCGCGCGGCCCGGCGGTCCACCGCCGCGGCGAATCGGTAGCCGCGCCGTGCCAGCGTCTCGATGTACGCGGCACCGTCCGGCTGGTTGCCGAGCGTCCTCCGCAGGCTGGAAATCGCCTGCTCGATGCTGTTATCGCTGACGGCGACGTCGTTCCAGCCGGCTGTGATCAATGCATCTTTCGACACGACGCGTCCGGCATTCGATGCGAGGAACGTGAGGATGTCGAGGTGGCGAGCGGGGACCGAAACGGGCTCGCCGTCGCGCACGAGGCGACGGCGGGACGAATCGAGCTCGAAGGGGCCGAAACGATAGACGTCACCGGCGCCGCGCCTCATCAATGCGCCGATTATGGC
>DASQAX010000228.1:0-6790 GCA_035635535.1 Vicinamibacterales bacterium
CGGTCGCCACCAGTGTCGGTGTCGCTCGCCTTTGGTACGACACGCTGGAAGCGTGACCCTCGCCAAAACGTAGCCGAACTCGCGATTAGCGAGTGGATCCGTTCCGCTGACGTCGACGCGCGCGTGGCTCCCCCTCAGCAACCGACAACTTCAAATAAACATGGGCGTCGTCGGCAGGTTCAAGTGCGAAGCCTGGCGTGACCGGGGTCGGTCGGTCCCGCCGCCTTGTCGCGCGCCCGCTTCATCAGCACGACCACGAGACCGACGAGCAGACCAGCAATCGCCGCGGCAATCATCACCACGCCGACGAAGCCGGCCGACCCGAGGACCACGTCGCCCATCGTGATCTCGCGCGTGATCGGCGGCTGATGAATCGTCTGGATGATGATCGGATGCCCGGGCAGCGGTGCCGGAGCGGGAATAGATCCCGGCGTGGGGGCCGGAGAGGGGACGGGACCAGGCTGCTGCGATGACATGGGTCCGGACCGGCTGAAGCCGGCCACTATTCTTTACTCTTTCAGGTTACTCCACGAGTCCACGTCGAGCGCGAGCTCGGCCAGCGTCCGCACGCCGACGCCGGTCGCCCCCTTCGGCTGATACGGCTTCGCCTCCTCGGCCCACGCGGTGCCGGCGATGTCCATGTGCACCCACGGGAGATCGCCCGCGAACTCCTTGATGAAGAGCGCCGCGCTGATCGCGCCGCCCGCGCGGCCGCCGGTGTTGGTGAAGTCGGCAATCTCGCTCTTGAGCAGATCCTTGTAGTCGTCGTACAGCGGCATCGGCCACGAGCGGTCGCCGGCTCGCTCGCTCGCCAACCGCACCTGCTCGACCCACGACGCGGGCCGGCCGAACAGGCCGCTCGTCGTCTTGCCGAGCGCCACCACGCACGCGCCGGTCAGCGTCGCGACGTCCACCAGGTGCGTCACGCCGAGTTTCCGCGCGTACCACATCGCGTCGCCGAGGATGAGGCGCCCTTCCGCGTCGGTGTTGATGACCTCGACGGTCTTCCCCTCGGCGCTCGTGAGGATGTCGCCGGGCTTCATCGCGCGACCGCCGGGCATGTTCTCCGTCGCCGGAATCACGCCGATGCAGCGGACGGGAACCTCGAGCCGCGCCATCGCCGCCATCGCGCAGACGACGGCGGCGCCGCCCGACATGTCGTCCTTCATCTTGTCCATGTTGTCGGATGGCTTGATCGAGATGCCGCCGGTGTCGAAGGTGATCCCCTTGCCGACGAGCCCGAGCACCACGCCCTTGGTGGGCTTCTTCGGCTCGTGACGAAGGACGATCAGCCTCGGGGGTTGCTCGCTGCCGCGCGCGACGCCGAGCAGGAGTCCCATCTTCAGCTCGGCGATCTTCTTTTCGTCGAGCACCTCGACGCCGAGCCCCGCTGCCTTCGCGAGCGTCGCCGCGCGCTCCGCGAATTCGCGCGGGGTGAGGACGTTTCCGGGCTCGTTCGACAACGCGCGGGCCATGTTGGTGCACTCGCCGAGCACGCGGCCACGTTCGAGCGCCGCCTCCTGGGACGCCTCCGCTGTGCGAACTTCGACGCGTTCGAGCCAGGCGACGGGCTCCTCGCCCGTCTTGTACGACGTCCCCTCGTAGTTGGCGAGGACCGCGCCCTCCGCGAGCGCCTGCGCCGCCCGATCGGGCGCGACGCCGTCCGCGCCGCGCCAGACGATCGCGATGCTCCCGAGCCGCCGCTGCCGAGCGAACAGGCCGCCCATGGTGGCGATGCGGCGCAGCCGCTCCGTGGTCACGTCGGCGCGCGAGCCGGCGCCAATCCAGAGCGCGCGGCGCGCCTTCCAGCCGTCGCCGGCAAGGGGCGTGAACAGCTGCTCGAACGGCTTGCCGCGGAACTCGCGCCGCTGGCGCGCCCCGGCGTATTCCCCGCCGGATGCGCGATCCAGGTCCGGCTCGTCGCCCAGGTCGTCGTCCTCGAAGACGGGAATCACGAGGAGGTCGGCGTCGACTTCGCGCGTTTTTCGGGCCGTAAGGGTCACGGCCGGTGTTTTGTGCACCGTCTGCATCTCCGGTCGGTCGTCCTTGTAGGGGCGGCTCGGGCGTCTTAGAATCGAAGACGCCAGCTCAGGGACCAATCATGACTGATCCACGTCGCGCGCTCTGCATGCTTGCTGCGCTCGCCGCTGCACTGGTGGCCGTGGTCCATCTGTCAGCTGCGCAGCGCGACGCCGCGGACAAGAAACCCAGTCTATCACTCAAGGCCACGCCGCCCGCCGGCTTCGCGCCTCTTCGCGTGCACCTCGTGGTGGACGTCCGGGGCGGGCCGAACGACTACGCGGACTTCTACTGCCCCGCGGTGCAGTGGGACTGGGACGACGGGACGATTTCCGAGAATTCGACGGACTGCGATCCGTACGAAGCGGGCAAGAGCAGCATTCAGCGCCGCTACAGCGCCGACCATACCTTCCGCCTGTCGGGCGACTATCGCCTGACGTTCAGGCTCAAACAGAAGGACAAGGTCATCTCGTCGGCGACGACGACGCTCACCGTGCGGCCCGGCGCGAACGAAGGGTTCTAGGCGCGCGAGTGACGGCGTCAACCGAGCGCGTCATGTCCGAGCTGCAGGGCCGCGTACGCGACCGCGTGCGGGCCGAGCTCGTGAGACATGGCGCCTCGGCCGCGCTCGAGGACCCGGCGCTGTTTGCCGAGATCGACGCCATGCTCCGCGCGGCGATCGACCGCAGCAGCGCCTCGGCGCTGCTGCTGCCGGAACTGCTCGGCGAGCCGTCCACGTGGCGGCTCGAGACCGCGATCAAGTACCAGACGCACCGCGGCGCGGCGGGCGCGCCGATCATCTTCGTCAAGCAGCGGCTGCTGATGCCGCTGCTCCGCTGGTTCTACGAGTTCAGCCGCGACAACTTCGAGCGGCAGCGCCGGATCAACCAGGTGTTGTTCGCGTGCGTCCAGGAGCTGGCGATCGAAACGACCCGGCTGCGTCGCGAGCTGCGCGAAGTCTCGGGCAACCCCCACGACAGGGCGTGAAGCTCGCGTTCGTCGTCCACCGCTACGGCGGGGGAATCGCCGGCGGCTCGGAGATGCACTGCCGCCGGCTGGCCGAGCGTCTCGCATCCCGCCATGACATCACCGTGCTCACTACGTGCGCGCGCGACTACGTCACGTGGGAGAACGCGTACCCGCCCGGCGTGTCGGTGGAGGACGGCGTACGCGTCCACCGGTTTCCCGTCTCGCGTCCACGCAACCTGAAGCTGTTCGCGGACCTCAGCGACGAGGTCTTCGACGACGTCGGCTCGCCGCCGGAACGAGAGGTCGCGTGGTTCCGCGCAAACGGGCCCGATGCGCCGGCGCTGCTCGACCACCTTCGCAGGCACGGCGTGGAGTACGACCTCGTGCTCTTCTGGGCCTTCCGCTACGCGCCGACCTACTTCGGCCTGCCGCTCGTCGCCGAACGCGCGGTGCTGGTGCCGACCGCGGAAGAAGATCCAGCGGTCGATCTCGACGTGCTGCCGGATTTCTTCGCCCGGCCCGCCGGCTACCTCTTTCTCACACCCGAAGAGGAAGCGCTCGTCTCGACGCGTGCCGGACGCGCGCTGCGCCCCTCGCGCGTCATCGGAATGGGACTCGAGCCGGAACACGATCGGCATCCCTCGCGCGAGGCGATCGATCGCCTCGGCATCCCGCGCGACTTCGTGCTGTATCTCGGCCGGGTCGATCGCAACAAGGGGTGCGCGACGCTGCTCGAGTATTTCCAGGAATACACCGACGCCGGCGGACAGACGACGCTCGTGCTCGCCGGGCCGTCGACGCTGACGATCCCCGATCAGCCGCGCATCCGTGCGCTCGGGTACGTCGAGGACGCCGTGCGGCACGCGCTTCTCGCCCACACCCGCGCGCTGATCGTCCCTTCTCCCTACGAAAGCCTCAGCATCGTCCTGCTCGAGGCGTGGAATCACGCCACGCCGGCGCTGGTCAACGCGCACTGCAAGGTGCTGCAGGGACAGGTGCGGCGCGCCAACGGCGGGCTCTACTACCGCTCGTCGCGCGAGTTCCAGGAAGCGCTGGCGTGGCTGCTGTCGAATGACGCCGGCAGGCGGGACCTCGGCGAGCAGGGGCTGGCGTACGTCGAGCGCGAATATCGATGGCCCACGGTGCTGGAGCGCGTCGAACGCCTGCTCGAAGACGTCAGTCGACAACGGTCAGCGGCACGGGCGTGAGCCTGTCATCGTGCAGCGCGTACGCGGCGATCTGCATTCCTCCCGCGGTTCCGCCGAGGCCGACGATCAGGAACACGAAATCGCGAAACGCCTGCGCCGTGTCGGTCTCCGACGGCTCCGGTCCGCCACGCGGGTGCGAGTGGTAGGCGCCGACCACCGCGAAGTTCTCTGACTGGGCTTCGTTGATGCGCCGGCAGCGCCGGATCTGCGCGAAGTAATCGACCGGAGAGATTTCGTAGCGCCTGGTCGGCTCGGCCGCGCCGTTGCTGGCCGACACCGCTTCCATCACGTAGGGTCCGGCGTCAGAGGGCCCGCCAGGCCGGCCGACGAGCAGGCCGCAGCACTCATTCGGGGCATCGCGCCGTGCGTGCGCGATGATGGCGGTCAGCGCTTCGCGCTCGATTCGAACGTCAGGCAGCGGGAACCTCGATGACCATCGCGATGCCCATGCCGCCGCCGATGCAGAGCGACGCCACGCCCTTGCCGCCCCCCCGCGCGCGCAGCGCGTAGATCAGCGTCGTCAGCACGCGCGCGCCGCTCGCGCCGATCGGATGGCCGAGTGAGATGGCGCCGCCGCGCGTGTTGACCTTCTCCGCCCCGAGGCCGAGCTCCTTGACGACCGCGACCGCCTGCACCGCGAACGCCTCGTTCAACTCGAACAGGTCGATGTCCGATGCCTTCAGCTTCGCTCGCTCGAGCGCCCTGGTGACGGCGGGCACCGGTCCCATGCCCATGATCGCGGGATCGACGCCCGTCGAGGCGAACGACAGGATCCGTGCGAGCGGCTTTCGTCCAAGCTTCGCGGCCCGCTCGGCGGTCGCGACGACGACCGCCGAGGCGCCGTCGTTGATACCGGAAGCGTTGCCCGCCGTGACCGTCCCGTCCTTCTTGAACGCGGGCTTGAGCCCGGCAAGCTTTTCCGCCGTCGTCCCGGCGCGCGGGTATTCGTCGGTGTCGAACGTGACCGGCTCGCCCTTCTTCTGCGGGATCTGCACCGCCACGATCTCGTCCCTGAACAGCCCACCCGTGATGGCGGCCTCCGCGCGCCGCTGGCTCTCGGCGGCGTACGCGTCCTGCTCCTCGCGACAGACCTTGAAACGCGTCGCGATGTTCTCCGCGGTGATGCCCATGTGACAGCCGCCCATCGCGCAGGTGAGCCCCTCGAGCAGCATCACGTCGTAGACCTCGCCGTGCCCCATCCGGAAGCCCCAGCGCGCACCCTTGAGGATGTACGGCGCGTTGGTCATCGACTCGGTGCCGCCGGCGAGCACCAGGTCCGTGTAGCCGACGCGAGTCGCCTCGACGGCGTGCACGACCGACTGCAGGCCCGAGCCGCAGACGCGATTCACGGTCTCGCCAGGCACTTCCTGCGGCACGCCCGCCTTGATCGCGGCCTGCCGCGCGACGTTCATGCCGGCGCCTGCCTGCAGCACGCAGCCCATGATGACGTCGCCGAGATCGACAGCCTTCACGTCGGCGCGCCGGATGGCCTCGCGAATGACGATCGCTCCGAGATCGACGGCGGAGAAATCCTTGAGCGTGCCGCCGAAGGAACCGATCGGGGTGCGGCACGCGCTGAGAATGACGGCGGGTTCGTAGTCTGGCATTGGAGTGGAGTCCGCCTTCAGGCGGACCTCAGAATCGGCCGGGCTCTCCATCGAGGTGCAGCGTGGCGCCGGTCGCCTTCTTCACCGCATCGAGCGTCGTGTCGGACGCGATTTCGCGGAGCACGAGACCGTCCGGCGTCACCTCGATCACCGCAAGCTCGGTGACGATCAGGTGAACGACCTTCGTGCCCGTCAGCGGCAGCGCGCACTTCTTCAGGATCTTGTGGCCGCCATCCTTCGTCGTGTGCTCCATCGCGACGATGACGCGTTTGGCGCCGGCGACGAGATCCATCGCGCCGCCCATCCCCTTCATCATCTTGCCCGGCACCATCCAGTTGGCGAGATTGCCGTCCTCGTCCACCTCGAGCGCGCCGAGCACGGTCATGTCGATGTGGCCGCCGCGGACCATCCCGAACGAATCGGCGCTGCTGCAGTACGAGGTGCCGGGCAGCTCGGTCACGATTTCCTTGCCCGCGTTGACGAGATCGGGATCGATCTCCGACTCGAGCGGGTACGGACCGACGCCGAGCATGCCGTTCTCCGAATGGAGCGTGATGTCCACGCCGGGCGGCACGTGATTGGCCACGAGCGTCGGCATGCCGATGCCGAGGTTGACGTAATCGCCGTCGTGCAGCTCGTGCGCGATGCGGCGGACGATGCGTTCGCGTTTGTCCATCTCTCTCTTCAGACCGCCTGCAGCTGCCGGACGGTTCGGCGTTCGATCCGCTTCTCGTAGTACGCGCCCTTCAGGACGTGCGTGACGAAGATGCCCGGCGTCACGACGGCGTCGGGTTCGAGCCGCCCGGGTTCGACGATGTCTTCGACCTCGGCAAACGTGACCTTGGCGCCGGTCGCCATCACCGGATTGAAGTTGCGCGCGGTCTTCCGGTAGATGAGGTTGCCCTTCGTGTCGCCCTTGTATGCCTTGACGAACGCGAAATCGGCGTGGAGCGGCGCCTCGAGGATGTAGTGGCGCCCGTCGATGAC
>DASQAX010000229.1:0-5178 GCA_035635535.1 Vicinamibacterales bacterium
CTACTTCATCCAGCTGACGACCGACCAGGTGGTGTGGGGCGGTCTTTCGGGCGCCACGCCGGCGGAGGCCGTCAGCTGGGGGAAGGTCAATCCAGGCGTGCTTCCCGACACGGTCGTCGCGTATTGCGACTCGACGATCGCATTTCCGCTCTTCTGCGAATATGCCGTCGGCTCCAAATACGGCCGCCGGACCCGGAAAGAGCTCGTGCACAGGCGCGACGCGCTCGTCGCGGAGCTGCGCGCCCAGGCGAAGAACGCGACGCGCACGCATCCGCAGCCTGACGAGAAGACGGAGACGATGCCCGATTTGGAGCGACACAGGTAATGCGGCAGGGTTTGCATTTTGCATTTTGAATCTTGAATTGACCGGGAGCATGGGAACACTGGCGTCAGAGCTCGGACCCCACGCCGATCGGCTCACCGAGCAGACACGGGTGTACGTGGACGCGAACGTCCCGGCCGGCCTGGTCGGCTTCATGCGCGAGGTGCTGCACTGGGACGCGCTCTTCGTCATGGAGCACGACGACCTGCGACGCGCGCGTGACGTCGAGCACTACCGGCTCGCGCGGCAGCTGCGGCGGACGCTTATCAGCTTCGACCGCGATTATCTCGACGACCGTAAGTTTCCGCCCGCCGAGAGCGGCGGCGTCGTCATCCTCACCGCGCCGGAGGAACGCGGCTACATCGCGCTCCTCAAGCGCCTCAACACGGAAGTCTTCCAGCCGTCGCTCGTCGCCTGCACCGTGCCCTTCGAGGGACGAAAGGTTCACGTGCACGTCGACTGGACGGGGGATACAATCCCACCGACGCCGTGATTCTCGGAGTTGAAGTTCGCGAAGACGCGGTCCTGGCTGTTGTCGCGGATGACGCCGGCGCGATCACGAGGCGCGGCAGGCACGACGGCACCTCCGGATCGTCGGCGGTCGAGGCGGTCCGCGCGGCTCTCGCCGGCGCGCAGCCCGCGGGCGTCGGTGTCGCCGTCCGAGACCCCCTCGAGGACGGCGTCGAACCGCTCGTTCGCGCCATCGTCGATGCCGCCGGTATGTCCCTGACACCTCGCATCATCACGCGCGGCGGGGCCGTCGCGCTCGCCGAGCACTGGCGCGGCGCCGCCCAGGGCACGAGCCACGTCGTGGCGCTCATTGCGGCCGACAGCGTGCACTCCGGCCTCGTCATCGATGGTGTTCCGTTCGAAGGTGCCCACGGCCTGGCCGGAGCGGCCGCCTGGCTGGCGCTCAACCCGGTCGAGCGCGAGGACTACCGCAAGTTCGGGTCGCTGCAGGCGGAAATCGGCGCCGCCGGCATCGTCCGGCGCCTGGTGTGGCGCATCAAGTCCGGCGATCGCTCGCGCGTCCTCGACATGGCGGGTGGCGACATGGGCGCCATCCAGGTGCAGCAGATTTTCGACGCGGCACGCAACGGCGACGGCGTGTCGATCTCGGTGGTTCGCGATACCGCGCGCTACATCGGCATGGCGGTCGCCAACCTTGTAGCCGTCACCGATCCGAACATCGTGGTGCTCGGCGGCCTCATCGCGGATGCCGCGGACCAGCTGCTCCAACCCTCGCAGACCGAGGCGCTTCGCCGCCTGCCGAAGAGCATGGCCGATTCGCTGACCGTCGCGGCCGCGACGCTGGGCGACGACGCAGGTCCGCTGGGAGCAGCGCGCGCAGCCACGATCGCACGATGATCGTCCTCACCGGCGGCGACATCGTCCTGCCGGACCGCATCCTCACCAACGCATCGCTCATCATCGACCAGGGACGGATCGCCGACATCGCCACCGCTCGGGGTGCACCGGCCGGGGCCGCGGTGGTCGATGTCCAGGAGAGCTACGTCGTTCCGGGCTTCGTGGACGTCCACGTTCACGGCGTCGAGGGGCACGACACGCTCGACGGCGCGGGCGCCATCGCGGAGATCGCGAAGCGGCTGCCGCGGTACGGCGTGACCGCGTTCTGTCCGACGACGGTGGCGTGCGCGCCGGCGGAGCTGTCGCTCACGCTCCAGCAGATCGCGGACGCGCGGGTCGGGCGTCCCTCCGGCGCGGCGCGTGTGCTGCCGGCGCACCTGGAGAGCAACTTCATCAACCCCGAATACAAGGGCGCACAGCCCGCTGCGTGCCTCAGGTTGCCGACCGACGCGCGTCGCGACGGCGAGTTCAGCGGGCGCGACATTCTCGACGTCATCGAGGCGCGCCAGGCGGATGTCGGCATCGTGACCGTGGCGCCCGAAATCGACGGCGCGCTGGAGCTGATCCCGCGCCTGGTCCGCGCCGGTCATCGCGTCTCGCTGGGTCACTCCGCGGCCGATTATGACCAGGCCGTCGCGGCCATCGACGCGGGCGCGCGGCACGCGACGCATCTCTTCAACCGGATGACGCCCATCACGCACCGCGCCCCGGGCCTGGCGGGGGCGGTCCTGTCGCACGACGAGGTGAAAGCGGAGCTGATTTGCGACGGCTTCCACGTCCACGCCGCGATGAGCCGGCTGGCGATCGCCGCCAAGGGCGTCGACGGCGTGATGGCCATCACCGACGGCACCGCGGGCGCCGGGCTGCCGCCGGGCTCGATGACGCGGCTGGGTGGCCGCCCGATTCGGGTCTCGGATCAGGCGGCGCTGCTGGAGGACGGAACGCTGGCGGGGAGCACGCTGACGATGGATCGCGCGTTTCGCAACATCGTGACGATGTTCCACGCGTCGATCGTGCAGGCGGCCATCATGTGCTCGACGACGCCCGCGCGCGCGCTCGGCCTGACGAGGTTCGGCGTCATCGCCGAGGGGAACGTCGCGGACCTCGTGGTGCTGGACCGAGCGTTTCGCGTGACCCGGACATTCATCGGGGGAGAACAGGTATACGAAAAATCATCATAGCGGCGCGGACCCTTCGGGTCCGCGTCATCGGACTGGTTGGACCGCGTAGCGCGTCGGGTCCGGAACCCCCGCCTCGTTGAACGCATCCCGCCGCTCGCGGCACTTGCTGCAGAGGCCGCAGTGCACGCCGTCTTTCGGATTCATGCACGACAGCGTGAGCTCGAGCGGCACGCCGAGCTCGACCCCCAGCCGGATGACGTCCGACTTTTCCTTCTGCGCGAACGGGGTGTCGATGCGGACGTCGTGCGCGAGGCCGAGCGAGAGCGCGCGGCCGATCGAGGCAAAAAATTCCGGCGTCGCGTCCGGAAACGGGTTGTGCGCCAGCGAACCCTGCGCGATGCGCCCGATGCCGTGCTGCGCGCAGTAGATCGACGCCTTCGTCACCAGGATGATGTTGCGTCCCGTCAGGTAGACGTCCTCGTCCGGCGTGTCGAAGGCCGGCGGCTCTCCACGCAGCGCCCAGTGCGTCGGCGGATACAGGTCGCGGACGGTGAACGTCAGCCGCGCGAGCGGAGCGAGCGAGGCATACGGAGGCGTCGCGAGCAACTGGTCGAGCGCAGCGAGCTCCGCGCCTTCCCACGCGAGCCCGGCGCTCACGTAGATGGGGTGCACGTGCGACGTGCGCGCCTCGTGCGCGGCCAGCACCGCGCTGTCGAGGCCTGCGGAAAGCAGGACGGCGGTCGATGACATCGGTAGTGGAGGCCGGGTCCTTTTGGACCCGGCAGATCGTCGCAGTGTAGGGCGGGTCCTTTTGGACCCGCCAGATCTAACATAAGCCGTTATGTATTCGGTCACCAAGAAGATCGACTTCTGCTACGGCCATCGCCTGCTCGACTACGACGGCATCTGCAAGCACCCGCACGGCCACAACGCGGTCGCCGAGATCGAGGTCCGCACCGATTCGCTCGACAACCGCAACATGGTCGTCGACTTCAGCGACATCAAGCGCATCGTCAAGGGGTGGATCGACCGCGAGCTCGATCACAAGATGATCCTCCGCCACGACGATCCGCTCGTGAAGCCGCTGCAGTCGCTCGGCGAGCCGATCTTCGTCGTGGACAGCAATCCGACCGTGGAGCGCATCGCCCGGCTCATCTACGACGTGTCGCGCGAGCAGGGGCTCCCCGTCGTGCGCGTCACCGTCTGGGAGACGCCTACGTCGTGGGCCACCTACACCGGCGCCTGATCGCCTTCGACCTCGACGGCACGCTCATCGACTCGTCGCGCGACCTCGGCGACTCGGTCAACGAGCTGCTCGGCGAGCTTGGCGCACCGCCGCTTCCGCTCGACGCCGTGACCAGGATGATTGGGGAAGGCGCGAAAGTCCTGATCCGCAGGGCGCTGGCGGCGTCGGGCATTCCGGAGGAGCCCGGCGCCATCGACCGGTTCCTCGAGATCTACGACCGCAAGCTGCTCGATCACACGCGTCCCTATGACGGCATCATCGACGTCGTGCGCGCCGCCCGCCGGCATGCGCGCGTGGCGGTGCTGACCAACAAGCCGCTCGCGCCGTCCGAGAAGGTGCTCGCGGGACTCGGCATGCGCGATCTTTTCGACGACGTGATTGGAAGCGGCGGGCTGTATCCGCGCAAGCCCGACCCGGCGGCGCTGCTCGCGCTGATGGCACGCGCGGGCGCGACGCCCGGGCGCACGCTGATGGTCGGCGACTCGAGGATCGATTACGACACCGCGAAGAACGCGGCGGCCTGCTCCTGCCTGGTGGCGTACGGCTTCAGCGGCCACACGCTGGACGGCGTGCCGGCCGGCGACGCGTGGGTCGTGTCCGATGCCGCGGGTCTGGCCGACGTGATCGCGCGCTTCGTCGGCTAAAGCGAGCGCAGGAACGCGAGCACGCGCTCGCGATCGTCGGGCGTGAGCCGCTCGAAGCTGCGCCTGGAGAGGTCGGCCTCTCCGGCGTGACGCTCGATGGCCCCGGTGAGCGTCACGGCGCTGCCGTCGTGGAGCAACGGCCGCCGGAGCCGCAGCCCCCACAATGCCGGCGTGCGGATCTCCTCCGTGCCGGCCGACGCCTGGGCGATGCCGTCGCCCGTCCCCACGTCGTGGAGCAGCAGATCGGAGAACAGATCGACGCTTCGCCGGTTGAACGCCGGGTGCGAGCTCGGCCCCGTCGTCAGGCGTGGGACGTGGCAGGTCGCGCACCCCACCGCCGCGAACAGACGCTCGCCGGCCGCTGCGGCCTCGGTGACGGCGCCGCGGGCCGGCGGGGCCAGCAGCTTCATGAACGCTTCGAAGTTGTCGATGCCGCGGCGCCCCGTTCGCGGATTGCGCCGGTCTTCAGGGTCGGGA
>DASQAX010000230.1:0-7412 GCA_035635535.1 Vicinamibacterales bacterium
AGCGGGCGGCACGCATCGTTGCAATTTCTGCCACATTGATCTTCGGCTTCGGACGATGCATCGTCGTCGGAGCCGTGCCTGAAATTTCAAGATTTCTTGGAATTGTGATCAGGATGTTCTGGCGCGAGCATGAGCCACCGCACTTCCATGCCGCGTACGGCGAATACGAAGTTGCGATCGAGATCGAAACGGGAGAAATCCACGGCGAGTTCCCTGCCCGAGCCGCGCGGTTCGTTCTTGAATGGCGCGACCTGCACAAGCGAGAATTGCTGGAGAATTTGCATCTGGCGCGGATAGGTAAGCATTTGGAGCCAATTGCGCCATTGGAGTGACGTACGCATGCAGCCCTATCATGTTCTCGAGGCGCGATATCGGGGCGGCTTTGTCGTGTGGCTTCGTTTTCACGACGGTACTGCTGGCGAGATCGACCTGGGTCCGGAACTCTGGGGCGAGATGTTCGAGCCGCTGCGCGATCCGGCAGTCTTCAGTCAGTTCAAAATCGATCCGGTTTTCCACACGCTCGTCTGGCCGAACGGCGCCGACATCGCCCCTGAATTTCTCCACGACAACATCCGCGTCACCGCGTGACGCGCTTGGACGTCGTCACGGACATCGTCATCGAGCGTCCACCTGACGTCGTCGTTGCCTACGCCGCAAACCCCGACAACGTTCCTGCGCCCCTACGTCCACAAACCACAAGCCCCGAACCCCGAACCCCGAACCACCAAGCGCCGCTCAAGGCACCCGTGCCGCGACGACCGGGACGTGCCACACGCCGTAACCCGACGGATCGCGAATCGTCGCGAGCATGTCCTCGAAATAGTCGACGAACTCCTGGCGGCCGATCGACGAGTGCGCCGACACCGCGTCCGCGAAGCCGTCGCGCCACGCCGTCCAGATGGCCGCGAACGTCTCGCGCGGCACGCGCAGCGGATCGACGACGACGTAATCGATGGTGATGTCGGCGAGGCCGAGGCGATGCAGGATGCCGAACGTCTTCCGGCCGATGCGCAGGTCCACGCCAATCGCGTCGCCGAACTGCCGCGGCCCGCGAGTCCAGAAATCGTCCGGGTCGAGGCGCCGCGGCTCGAAATTGATCATCAGGTAGTCCTCTGCAATCAAGTGCAGCCAGCCGCCGCGTCGCGTCACGCGCGCGAGCTCCGCGACGACGCGCTCGGGATGCGGAATCGCCTGCAGCACGTGACGGCACACGACGAGATCGAACGTTCCGCCGGGAAGCCCCAGGTCGTAGATGCTGCGGTGCTCGAAGCGCGCGCGGTCGCCAAACCGCGCGCAGCGGGCGCGCGCCCGCGCGAGATGCTCGTCGATGACGTCCACGCCCAGGACGTGCGCGTGGTCGAACATCCCGGCGAGCCGCATCGAAATCTCGCCGGTGCCGCACCCCGCGTCCAGGATGCGGGGCTCGCCCGGCAGCGCATACCGCGTGAAGAGCGGCTGCTCCTGCGGCCAGATCGCCTCGGCCTGCGCGGCCAGGTTGCGCACCATCGACTCGTCCGCCATCTCCCTCGCCTGCGGGTTCAGTGGGTCGGCCATGCTTCATATTCTCAACTGCCCACTGCCCACTGCCCACTGCCCACTGCTCGAGCATTGAGCATTGAGCTTTGGGCCTTGCGCTGTTCTAATGGCGCGCGGACCACCCATGCTCGTCGGGCTGCTGGGCCTCGTCGGCGTCGTCTTCGTCGTGCTCCCGCTGCTCTCGTTCGTTCGCAGCGTGCAGCTGGGGCGCGAGCTCGACGCCCTGCGGCGGCGAATGGAACGTCTCGAGGGCCGTCTCAGCACGGCCGAGCCGGTTGCACCGCGAGAAGCCGCGCGCGTACCGCCACCGGCGGCACCCGCCCTCGTCGGCTTTCGACCGGTGCCGGGACACGCGACCGTCGCGTCGCGCGATCTCGATCTCGAGGAGCGTATCGGCGGCCGCTGGCTGCAGCACGCCGGGCTGATCGTCCTCCTCCTCGGGATCGCGTTCTTCCTCCGCTATGCGTTCGAACGCGAGTGGCTGTCGCCCGCGATTCGCGTCGGCCTCGGCGTCGCCGCCGGCATCGGCATGACGTGGGGCGGCGTGCGGCTCGCCGCGCGCTACAGGAACTACGGCCTGCTGCTCGCCGGAGGCGGCATCGCGGCGCTGTACCTGTCGTTCTATGCGGGGCTGAACCTCTACGCGCTCTTTGGGCCGCAGGCCGCCTTCGGGCTGCTGGTCGCGGTGACGGTCGCCGCCGCGGCGCTGGCCGACGGCACCGACTCCCAGGCGATTGCGCTGATGGCCGTCTGCGGCGGCTTCGCGACGCCGTTCCTCGTCGGCGGAACGACCGACCAGCAGGTCACGCTCTTTTCCTACGTCGCGCTGCTCATCGCGGCGACGACGTACCTCGCGCACCGGCGCCGGTGGCGGTGGCTGAATGTCGCGAGCCTCGCGCTGACGATCATCACGGTCGCGGCGTGGGCGGCCACGTACTACACCGACGCGAAGTACGTGCGGACGGAACTGTTCCTCACGCTCTACTGCGCGATGTTCGTCGACATCCTGCGCCGGTCGTGGAGCACGGCGCCCGAGGACTCGCCGTTTGTCGCCTCGCTGGTATGCGCGCCCTTGCTCTATCACGCCTGGTCGGTCTCCACACTCGCCCCGCACGGCCTCGCGTTCCTCGTCTACCTGATTGCGTTTACCTCGTTCGGGGTGATGCTCGGCGTCTCCAGCGGTTCCACAATCGTCCGGGCCACGGCGTTCATCGCGATGGCGTTCCCGCTTGGCATCTGGATTCAGGCGCACCACTGGCGCGGATGGGTGATGACGACGGTGGTTGCGATCCTGGGTATCTACGCCATTCACCTTGCCGCGCAACTCCGCGCGGCCGTGCAGGACGAGGACTTCGACGAATGGGAAGTCGCGCTGCTGCACGCCAACGGCGTCGGCGTGTATGTCGCGCTCTACCAGGTCCTCGTCGATACGCTCTCCGTCGCGCAGCTTGCGGGCGTCGCCGTGCTGCTCGCCGGGCTCAACGCCGCGGTCTGGTGGCCGTTGCGAACCAGCGCTCCCATCCGCGCGCTCCACTGGCTTGGCGTCGCGTTCACGCTCGTCGCCGCGGCGGTGTGGCTCCAGTTCGGCGGCCCGTGGGCGGTGGCGATCTGGGCGACCGAAGGCGCCGTCGTCTTCTGGACGGCGCTCCGGTCGGAGAGCAGGTGGCTGGGCGCGGCCGCCTGGCTGCTGCTCGCGATGGCCACGTTCAGGTGGGCGCTCCCGGACATCCAGCAGACGACGACCGCGTACGAGGTGCTCCTGAACGCCCGGGCGCTCACCGGGCTGTACCTGATCGCGGTCTTCTATCTCGCCGCGTGGAAGGGCGGGGGACAGGAGCGTGCCGTCATGATGGTCGCGGCGAGCGTCCTGACCGTTGTCGTGATGTCCACGGAGATCGTGTCGTTCTGGCAGGTCAGGATCGACAGCGCCGACGCGTACGTCGCCCGCGAGATGATGCTCTCGGCGTCATGGGTGACCTATGCCGCCGTCCTCGTCGTGCTCGGAATGCGGAGGAAGTACGCGCCGATCCGCTACGTCGCCATCGTGCTCTTCGGCATCGCGCTGCTCAAGGTGTTCCTCGTCGACCTGGAGACGCTCGGCGGCGTCTACCGGATCGCCGGCTTCATGGTGGTCGGGCTCGTTCTCCTCGTCGTCTCGTTCCTGTACCAGCGGAACGCGGCCGCGGCGAGGCTCAAGTAGGCTGCGCTCGTGACTGACATCCTTCTCGGCAAGGGCGAGCACCAGATCTTCCTGCTCGCCAGGTACGCCAACCGCCACGGGCTCGTGTCGGGGGCGACGGGCACGGGCAAGACCGTGTCGCTGCTCGTGATGGCCGAAGGACTCTCGCGCATCGGCGTTCCCGTGTTCGTCGCCGACGTGAAAGGCGACGTCGCCGGCCTCGCGATGCCGGGCGCGCCGACGCCGCAGGTCGAGAAGCGCGCACGCGAGATCGGTCTCCCCGGCTTTGCGCCCGAGGCCTCGCCGGTCGTGTTCTGGGATCTGTACGGGAAGGACGGGCATCCGATCCGCACAACGGTCAGCGAAATCGGCCCGGCGCTCTTCGCGCGGATCCTGGAGCTGAACGACGTGCAGGCCGGCGTCCTCGACATCACGTTCAGGCTGGCCGACGAGCAGGGGTTGCTCCTGCTCGACCTCGACGATCTCCGCTCGCTGCTGACGCTCGTGTCCGACAAGCGCGCGGAGGTCTCGCAGCGCTACGGCCTCGTCAGCACGCAGTCGATCGCCGCCATTCAACGCGCGCTGCTCCGCCTCGAGGGCGACGGCAAGCAGTTCTTCGGCGAGCCGGCCCTCGAGCTGACGGACCTCCTTCGCACCGATCTCACCGGCCGCGGCGTCGTCAGCATCCTCGCCGCCGACAGGCTGGTCCTCGAGCCGCGCCTCTATTCGACATTCCTGCTCTGGCTGCTCTCGGAGCTCTTCGAGCAGCTGCCCGAGGTCGGCGATCTCGACAAGCCGAAGCTCGCGTTCATCTTCGACGAAGCGCACCTGCTGTTCGACGATGCGCCGTCCGCGTTGATGCATCGCATCGAGCAGGTCGTGCGGCTGATCAGGTCGAAAGGCGTGGGCGTCTATTTCTGCTCGCAGTTCCCGGACGACGTGCCGGGAGAGATCCTCGGGCAGCTCGGCAACCGCATCCAGCACGCGCTGCGCGCGTTCACGCCGCGTGACCAGAAGGCGGTGAAGACCGCGGCGGAGACGTTCGTGCCGAACCCGAAGATCGACGTCGCGCAGGTGATCTCGCAGCTCGGGGTCGGCGAGGCGCTCGTCTCGACGCTCCAGGCCAACGGCGTGCCGATGCCGGTCGAACGCGCGCTGATGGCGCCGCCACGCTGCCGGATGGGGTCGATCGCGCCCGACGAGCGGGCGGCGATCGTGGCGCGCAGCCCGATCGGCGGAAAGTACACCACCGCGGTCAATCGCGAGTCCGCGTACGAGATCCTCGCGCGCCGGCGCAGCGACGCGGCGTCCCTGGAGAAACCTGCGGCGAAGGATGCGAAGGACGAGAAGGGCGCGCAGCAGGGCGACATGCTCCACGACTGGCTGTGGGGCACGGGGCGGCGGCAGGGGATGGTGGAAACGATGGCCAAGCAGGCGGCCCGAACCGTCGGCAGCCAGCTTGGCCGTCAAATTCTCCGGGGCGTCCTCGGAGGAATTACTTCGCGGCGCTGATCGACGTGACCGTGATCTTCTTCGTCTTTGCGTCCAGCGTGCCGACGACCCGCACGCGCTGGGCGGCGAACGCCTCAGGCGTCTTCTGATCGCTCAGTTCGTAGACGTTCGTGCCGTCGTAGAGCACGTAGGTCGCGCCATGCGCGGCGACGCACGCCTTGACGCAGTCCGCGTCGGTCGGTCCCATCTGCATCTGCGAATGGTTGGCCCTCGCGCACATGTTGTCCGTGATGGTGCCCACGAAGGTCTGCGTCTTCGGCGCCTGCGCCGCAGAGAGCGAGATCAACGCGAGGGCAGCGACGGCGAATCTCACCTGCCACCTGCAGGCCTGCCACCTACTGCCCACTGCGCACTGCCGGCTGCCCACCGATCACTCTCCCGGCGTCATGAGATGCGCGGTCGTCGTCCCCGCGTTCATGATCCACACCCCTCCGCTCCTGCCGTTCTCGGGCAGGCCCATCGACGCCTGCGTGGCGCCGGGCACCGCGATCGTCATGTGCGTGCGCGCCATCTCCTTGCTCATGCCCATCAGGTGATACCAGACGGATCCGTAAACGGGCTTGACGCGCGTGCCGGCCTTCTCCTGTTCACCCAGCTTCGCTTCGGACTTCATCTTGTCGCCAAGCGCCTCGGCTTCCATGTTCTGCTTCACGCGCGGAAGGTTGCCCTCCGCCGTGCACTCGAGCGAGAACGGCTGCTGCAGCGGGAAACCGGAACGGTCGTAGCAGACCAGGCCGTTCTTCGACGGCTTCAGCGCGTCGTAGGTGTGATCGGGCTTCCACTTGACGACCCCCGCGTCGGCGCGCAGGTTCTGCGGCAGCGCGAGCAGCGGCGTGTCGATGTCCGGCGTCTGCGCGAACGCGCCGGTCGAAGCGGCGAAAACTCCGAGAGCTATCAAAACGATGCGTTTCATGCTGACCTCCAGAACCCCAGCACGATAGCACATCGGTCAGTACGAGAACCCGATTCCAATCGACCCGACCAGTTTCTGCTGCTCTCCGGCGTTGAAGGCCTCCGGCGTGTCGCCGAGCGACAGGAACTCGAACCCGCCATGGATGTTCCACGTGCCGTAGTTGCTGCTGCGGCCGAGCGGCACGCTCGCCATCGCGCCGAGGCTCAGGAACCCGAACGTGTGGTCGACGCCCGCGAGCTCGTAGTAGTTGTTCAGGCTCAAGCCGATCTTGATCGGAAAGGTGACCGCCAACGGCGCGTCCGCCCAGCCCGGGGCGCCGCCAATCTCGAGGTAGGTGCCGGCGTTCGGGCCGCCATCCGCCTGTCCGAGCCCGGGCGCCGTATCGAGCTCGAAGGCGACCAGCGCGTACGGGTGCAGGACGACGCCCCCGGTTACGTCGGAGTCGTTCGTGGCCACCTTGAACGACAGCTCTTTCACCGTGCTGAAGGAGCTGTTCGGGCTCGTATAGGCCGTGAAGGTCGTCCCGAGGTCGAGGCCGGGCACGAGCGTCAGGGCGAGCGTCGCGTAGAAATCGCTCTCATACCAGAGCCGGCCCGTGGGGCCCTGAGTACCGGTCACGCCGGTATGCAGGCTGTTCCAGGTGCCGACGTGCAGCGCGGCATCGGCCACGCCGTTCCGGTCCGAGTGCAGCCGGATGCCGGCGTCGGTGGACGGCCACATGATGACCCGGGTGTCGTCCTGGCGCAGGCCGCGGAACATGTAGGCGTTAGAGAAGTCGAAGCTGGCCGACAGGTTGATGTTCCCGCGATTCTGATCGGCGGGAACGGGGGTCACCGGCGTCTGCACCTGCGTCTGCGCGGACGCCGTGGACGCGAAGCATGCGAGGAGAGCTAACAGAACCATCCACATGTCGTTCCTCCAGGAGGACCAAGAATTTTTTTCACGGTGCGTCTGCTGCTGTTGCAGCGCTGGCGGCGAAAAGGGCTCCAGCGACGGCACCGTGCAACTTCGCCGCCTGAACCACACGGCGGGTGCGCGTCTTGCGTATTCGCCGTCGCGACCAGGAGGGACCATCATGCGCGCGCCGTTCTTCGTCATCGTCATCTTCGCGCTCGCGGCCAGCGGCTGCGGCTCCGTGGAGCCGGCCTCGCCGACGACCCCGACGCCCGTGGCCGGTGGCGTGCCGTCACGATCCAACAACCCCGGGACGGCGCCCGCGCCGAGTCCGACCCCAAGTCCCACCCCGAGGCCGTCGCCGACACCGACGCCGAC
>DASQAX010000231.1:0-3032 GCA_035635535.1 Vicinamibacterales bacterium
CCGGATCTCACCTCGTTGCGGCGACGTTCGTGAAAGACACGGTGAAGCCCGAGGGGGTGCTGTACACCGCCGGCGATCAGGCGTTCTTCGAGGGCGTCGGCGGCGTGTCGATTGCCGGTCCGTACGGCGCGACCGGGCCGGGCGATACGGCAAGCCGCAGGAAGATCTTCGTGTGCCGCCCGCGAGGGCGCGAAGACGAGGACGCGTGCGCGGCCACGATCGTGGCGACGCTCGCTCGCCGTGCGTATCGGCGTCCGATCGCGAAGGACGAGGTTCCATCGCTGTTGATCCCATACGTGTCGGGACGCGAACAGGTCGGGTTCGAAAACGGGATCAGGCTGGCCCTGCAGCGGATTCTCGTCTCGCCAGACTTTCTGTTCCGGGTCGAGGTCGATCCCGCGGGCGCGGCGTCCGGTTCCGCCTATCGCATCGGCGACGTCGAGCTCGCCTCGCGTTTGTCGTTTTTCCTGTGGAGCAGCGGACCCGATGACGAGCTGCTCGGCCTCGCCGCGCGCGGCAGGCTGCACGATCGCGCGGTGCTGGAACGTCAGGTCGCGCGCATGCTGGCCGACGCGCGCGCGCACACGCTGGTGTCGAACTTTGTCGGCCAGTGGCTCTATCTGCGCAACATCGACGCGGTGCTGCCGGACCCGTCAGCGTTCCCGGATTTCGACGAAAACCTCCGCACGGCGCTCGGCAGGGAAACGGACCTGTTCTTCGAAAGCATGATCCGTGACGATCGCAGCCTCCTGGATCTGCTCAGTGCCGATTACACCTTCCTGAACGAGCGGCTGGCGCGGCACTACGGCATCGCCGGCGTTCGTGGCACGGAGTTCCGGCGCGTGACGCTGACGAACGACGAGCGCAAGGGGCTGCTCGGAAAGGGCAGCGTGCTCACGGTGACGTCATACCCGAACCGGACGTCGCCGACGCTGCGGGGAAAATTCATCCTCGAAAATCTCCTTGGCTCGCCGCCGCCACCGCCGCCGCCCAACGTCCCCTCGCTGAACGAGGACAAGGACGTCAGCCAGCTGTCGATGCGGCAGCGCATGGAGCTGCATCGCGCGAGCCCCGTGTGCGCCAGCTGTCATGCGCGGATGGACCCGCTCGGCTTCGCGCTCGAGAATTTCGATGGTCTGGGCAGGTGGCGCGCGGGCGTCGATGCGTCGGGCGTGCTTCCCGACGGCACGAAGATCGACGGCCCTGTCGGATTGCGGCAGGTCCTGCTCGACAAGAAGGATCAGTTCGTGACGACGGCGACGGAACGGTTGCTGACGTACGCGCTGGGAAGGGGGGTCGAGCCGTACGACATGCCTGCGGTGCGAACGATTGTGCGCGACGCGGCTCCCCGCGATTACCGCTGGTCGTCGATCATCATGGGGGTCGTCACCAGCGTGCCGTTTCAGATGAGGAGAGCCCGCTGACATGATGGTCTTCCGGAAGGCGATTCCGAGGCGCACGTTCCTGCGCGGCGCGGGTACCGCGCTCGCGCTGCCGCTGCTCGACGCGATGGTGCCGGCGTTCGCCTCGGCGGCGCAAATCGCTGCGACGCGCGCAGCCCGCCTGTCGTTTTTCGCGGTCCCGAACGGCATCATCATGGACAAGTGGACGCCCACCGCGGCAGGCAGCGGCTTCCCGATGACGCCGGTCCTCGAGCCGCTGGCGGCCTTCCGCGACCGCATGGTGGTGATTGGCGGGCTGGCCAACAACGAAGCCCGCAAGCTGGAATTCGAAATCGCCGGCGACCATCCACGTGCCTGCAGCGCCTATCTCACCGCGACGCATCCAAAGATGACGTCGGGCGCCGACATTCACTGCGGCGTCTCCGTGGACCAGGTTGCGGCGAAGGCACTTGGCAGGCAGACGCCGCTGCCGTCGCTCGAAATAGGGCTCGAGACGCCGATGATCGGCGCGTGCGAGTCTGCCTACAGCTGCGTCTACTACAACACCCTCGCGTGGAGAGGTCCGGAAACGCCGATGCCGATGGAGAACCGCCCGCGCGCGGTCTTCGAGCGGCTCGTCGGCGACAGCACCGACCCGGCGGAGCGCTCCGCGCGCCTCCGTGAGAATCGCAGCATCCTCGACCTCGTCTCACAGGATCTGGCGCGGCTGATGCGGTCGGTGGGGCAGACGGATCGGCTGAAGCTCGATCAGTACTCCGAGGCCGTTCGCAGCGTCGAGCAGCAGATCCAGGTGACGGAGCAGCAGGCGCCGAAGGAACTGCCGGACATGGAGAAGCCGATCGGCATCCCGGAGAAATTCTCCGACTACACCCGCCTGATGCTGGATCTGCAGGTGCTCGCCTTTCAGGGCGACATGACGCGGGTCAGCACGTTCATGGTCGGCCACGAGATGGGTGGCCGGGCCTACCCGGAGCTCGGCTTCGGCGACCAGCATCATTCGCTGACGCATCATCAGGGCGACAAGGCGAAGATCGAGAAGATCATTCAGATCAACGTCTTTCACGCGACGCTCTATCAGTACTTCCTCGAGAAGATGCGGTCGATTCCCGACGGCGACGGCTCGCTGCTCGATCGTTCGCTGCTCGTCTACGGCAGCCCGTTGAGCGACGGCAACATGCATCTCTACAGGGATCTGCCCGTCCTGCTGGTGGCCGGCGCCGCGACGGGGATCGCGGGGAATCGTCACGTGAGATATCCGGACGATACGCCGATGGCGAACCTGTATCTGACGCTGCTGGACAGGCTCGGCGTCGACATCGAACGCTTCGGCGACAGCACCGGCCGGGTCGCTCTATGAAAACGATCGCGGCCGGCCTCCTTTCGATCTCGCTGTCGGTCGCCTCGTCAGGCGTGGCGGCTGCGGACACACGCCTGCTCGATGCGGTGGCCAGAGGCGATCGAACCGCGGTCCGCGAGCTGTTGCGGAACCACGCCGACGTCAACAGCGCCCAGGCCGACGGTTCCACGGCGCTGATGCTCGCCGTGGAACGCAATGATGTGGAGCTCGCCACGCTTCTCGTCCGGGCGCAGGCGCGCGTCAACGCGGCGAACGACTACGGCGCCACCGCG
>DASQAX010000232.1:0-1922 GCA_035635535.1 Vicinamibacterales bacterium
GTTTGGGTTCGGCGAGAGTAGCCATGCCGCTTTAATGTAATATCTTCAGGCCGTTCAGCCCGCCGTCAGCCTTCAGGAGGAGAATCCCATGTCCCGCATAGCCTTTGTCACCCTGGCTCTGGGGCTCGCGACGGCGTTCCCGGCGCCGGGAGCCGCGCAGCGACCGTCTCGGACCGCCACGCGGTCGCGTCCCCAGCGGGCCGCGCGCGCGTCCGCACCCGCGCCCATCACGATTCCGTATCAGCGTTTCGTGCTGAAAAACGGTCTGACCCTGCTGGTCCACGAGGACCACAAGGCGCCGATCGTCGCCGTCAACATCTGGTACCATGTGGGCTCCAAGAACGAGCGGCCCGGGCGCACGGGGTTCGCGCACCTGTTCGAGCACCTGATGTTCAACGGCAGCGAGCATTTCAACGACGACTACTTCCAGCCGTTCGAGCGCATCGGCGCGACCGATCAGAACGGCACCACCAACAACGATCGCACCAACTACTTCGAGAACGTGCCCACCACCGCGCTCGACGTCGCGCTGTGGATGGAATCGGACCGCATGGGGCATCTGCTCGGCGCGATCGACTCGGCGAAGCTCACCGAACAGCGCGGGGTGGTGCAGAACGAAAAACGGCAGGGTGAGAACCAGCCGTACGGCAAGGTCAACATGCTGATGACCGAGGGCACCTATCCGGCCGGCCATCCCTATTCATGGTCGGTGATCGGATCGATGGCGGATCTCGACGCCGCGAAGCTCGACGATGTGCGAGAGTGGTTCCGGACCTACTACGGTCCCAACAACGCGGTGATCGTGCTGGCCGGCGACATCACGGCCGAAACGGCACGCCAGAAAGCGGAACAGTTCTTCGGCGACATCCCTGCGACGCCGCCCATCGCGAAGCAGGACGTGTGGATCGCGCGGCGGACGGGCTCGCATCGCGAAGTCATGCAGGATCGCGTGCCGCAGGCGCGCATCTACAAGGAATGGAACATCCCGCAGTTCGGCTCCGCGGACGGCGACTATCTCGACCTCGTAACCGACGTGCTCGCGGCGGGAAAAACGTCGCGGCTCTACAAACGGCTCGTCTATGACGAGCAAGTCGCCACCGATGTGGCCGCCTACGTCGATCTCCGCGAGATCGGCGGGCAGCTCGTGGTTCGCGCGACGGCGAAACCCGGCGGCGACCTCGCCCGCGTCGAGCGCGCCATCGATGCCGAGCTGGCGCGGTTCATCCAGTCCGGCCCGACGGCGAGCGAGCTGCGCCGGGTCAAGACGCAGTCGCGCGCCAACTTCATCCGCGGCATCGAGCGCATCGGCGGCTTCGGCGGCAAATCGGACGTGCTGGCGGTGAACGAGGTCTTCGCCGGCAGCGCCGACCACTACCAGGTGACGCGGCAGCGCATCGCCGCCGCCACCGCCGCCGACCTCCGGTCGGCTGCGGCGCGCTGGCTCACCGACGGCGACTGGACACTCGAGGTTCGTCCCTATCCCACCTTCGAAACAGCCGCGAGCGGCGCTGACCGCACCAAGCTGCCCGAGGCCGGAACACCGCCCGAGGCGCGCTTCCCGGCGATCGCGCGCGCGACGCTGCCGAACGGGCTCAAGATCGTGCTCGCCGAGCGGCACTCGATTCCGCAGGTGAACCTGACGCTGCTGGTGGATGCCGGCTACGCGGCGGACCAATTCGCGGCGCCGGGGACCGCGAGTCTCGCGCTCGACATGCTGGACGAAGGGACGACGCGGCGCACCGCGCTGCAGATCAGCGACACGCTGTCGCAGCTGGGCGCACAGCTCTTTACGAGTTCGCAGCTCGACGTGTCACGCGTCGCATTGTCGACCTTGAAGGAGAACCTCGATCCGGCGCTCGACATCTTCGCCGACGTGGTGCTCAATCCGTCGTTCCCGCAGGCCGACTTCCAGCGGCAGCAGC
>DASQAX010000233.1:0-11076 GCA_035635535.1 Vicinamibacterales bacterium
AGAGCTGCTGCCGCCCGTTGCCACCTGGGTCGAGGCGTGGAGCGACGCGCGGCTGCACGTTGCGATGCTCGCCGTGCTCCTGTCGGTGCTCACGCTGATCTTCATGTTCCAGTCGACGCTCGCGCGCTCTCGCGTGGCGCACCGGCTCGTGCGAACCGGGTTCCTGCTGGTTGTTCTCGTCTGGCTTGGCTGGACCGCCGGTGTGCAGCTCTCGATCGTCAACGTCATCAATTATCTCAGGGCGCCGTTCAATCACGTCGGCATGGGTTTCTATCTTGCCGAGCCGTTGATGATCATCACCGCCGGCTACACGCTCGTCTCGCTGGTCTTGATTGGGCGCGGCGTGTTCTGCGGCTGGCTGTGTCCGTTCGGGGCGCTGCAGGAGCTGCTCGGGCAGCTCTCCCGCGCGCTCCGCGTGCCGCAATGGAACCTGCCGGTCGCGCTGGAGAAGCGCTTGCGGATGGGCAAGTACATCGCAGCCGCGGCGGTGCTGACGCTGGTGATCACGCAGATCGACGCGGCCGGGGCCACCTCGGAGATCGAGCCGTTCAAGACGGCGATCACCGCACGATTCACGCGCGCCTGGCCGTACGTGCTCTATGCCGGTGCCTTGCTGGCCATGGGGCTGTTCTCGGAGCGGGCCTATTGCCGCTTCCTGTGTCCGCTCGGCGGCGTGCTCGCAGTCCTGGACCGGCTGCACCTGCTCAATCTGCTCAGGCGGCGTCCGGAGTGCGGCAGCTCCTGCCACTTGTGCGAGCACGCGTGTCCCGTGCGAGCGATCGAGCCGACGGGAAAAATCGTCACGTCCGAGTGCTTTCAGTGTCTCGATTGCCAGGTCGAGTATCACGACGAGACGCGATGCCCGCCGTTGGCACGCGCAGCCAGGCTGCGCGGCGACGGAAAGCCTGTCCGCGTCGGGGTGACACATGCCTGAAGGGACACTCGCCGCCCCGACACGCACGACCGATTCGTCTCGCGCGGAAGAACGTCTGACGCGCCGTCGCTTCTGGCGCGTCGCTGCGGCGGTTGCCGGAGTGCCGTTGATGATCCAGGCGGTGCGCGCTCTCGCGCCGAAACCTCAGTTGCACGGCTGGCACGGCGAAGTGCTGGGCGCACTGGCGGAGATCGCCTTGTGGCACCCCGACGCCGCGTTCGCGCGACAGACGATCCTGCGGGTGCGCCAGGAGATCGATCGTCTCGAGCGGATCTTCAGCCTCTATCGGCCCGACAGTGAAATCTCGCGCCTCAACGACGCCGGCAAGCTGGTGAAGCCGTCGCGCGAGCTGCGCAATCTGATCGAAGAGAGCCAACGCCTCGGTGAGTTGAGCGGCGGCGCCTTTGACATCTCTGTACAGCCCTTGTGGCGACTCTACGAGGCGCACTTCTGGTCGCGTACTGACATCCAGCCGGACATCGCGGCGCGGGCGCGCGATGTTGCACACGCTGTGGTGGATTTCCGCCAGATCGACAGCGGCGCGGCTGCCATCGCCTTCGCGCGCGCGGGCATGGCCATTACGTTGAACAGCATGGCTCAGGGGTTCATCACGGACGCCATCGCCGACATGCTGCGCAATGAAGGCTTCGAGAGCGCCGTGGTCGATCTAGGCGAGTACCGCACCATCGGCCGCCACCCCGAGGGGCGTCCCTGGCGCATCGGCATCCGCGACGGCAGGGACGCCACCAGCATCGACCGCATGGTCGATCTGGACGACATGGCCCTCGCCGTGTCCGGCGGGTATGGCACCACCTTCGAGGAGAGCGGACGCTATCACCATATCTTCGATCCGCACACCGGTTCGAGCGCGAACAGCCTTGTGGACGTGGCGGTGATTGGTCCGAGGGCGACGGCAGCAGACGGGCTCGCCACTGCTATCTGCGTTGCCGGCGAGGCTCTCGCACCGACGCTGCTCGCAGCCTATCCGCGGACGCGCGCGATGCTGACCCGGTTGGACGGGACGTCGATGACGTTGGGATAAACCCTGGATCCTGCCTGACCCGGCTCATCCACAGCCGGGATTCGTACGTTCGGCAGCCGGGACGGGCGAGAATGCGGCTATGGCCCTCGCGACGACTCGCGGCGCTTTGAGCGCGCGATCACTCGAAGCTCGACCGGAAGCCCATGGGTAATACCGGCGACGAGCGTCCGACACCGACAACGATCGAACTGCTCGGGATCGAGCCGCTCGAGGAGCATGCGAGGCGGCTGGCCGCACTGTTCACCGTGTCGCCGGACCGACGCGGAAGCGCCGCGCACCTGAAGCGACTTCGCCACCACACGCGCGCGCTTCGACACGTCTACACGTCGTTGTCTGCCGACGCGGCCCACGGGGAGCCGTCGTCTCCCGCCGCCGAATGGCTGCTCGACAACTTCCACATCGTCCTTGCCGCCCTGCGCGACATTCATCACGATCTGCCACCGTCGTTCTTCCGCCGCCTCCCGTGGATCGCGGCCGACGAGTTCGCCGGCCTGCCGCGGATTTACGCGATGGCGCTCGAGCTGATTCGCTGCAGCGCCGGACGGCTCGACTCGCAGCGGGTCCACCGCTTCGTCACCGCCTTCCAGTCGATCACGCCGCTGACGATCGGCGAGCTCTGGGCGTGGCCGTCGGCGTTGAAGCTCGCGCTCGTCGAACACGTGCGCGCCCGCGCCGACGTCATGGCGACGAGCCGTGCCCATCGTCTCGACGCGGACCGGCTGGTTGACACGCTCGCGTCGCCGCCCCAGGCGGGCCATCCGTGGCCCCAGGAGGTACACCCCGCCTTCGTGATTCGGCTCCTCCAGCGTTTCCGCGAGCACGAGACCGCCGCCGCTCTCCGCGAGCAGCTCGATGCCGCCCTGACGGCCCGCGAGCAGACCGTCGAGGACGCAATCCGCTCCGAGGCCCGGCACCAGGCGTCCGAACAGGCCTTCATGGCGAACCTGATCGGCAGCCTGCGCCTCGTCTCGACATTCGACTGGAGCGAATTCTTCGAGAGCGTCAGCCTCGTCGAACAGGTGCTTCAACGCGATCCCGCTGCCGTGTACGGGCACATGGACTTCGCCAGCCGCGATCGCTACCGCCAGGCGGTCGAGGAACTGGCTGAACCAACGGGCGACGGCCAGGTGCGCGTGGCGCTCAAGAGCGTCGAACGCGCCCGGCAGATTGCGGAACGGACGCCGGGCGAGCGTGAAGCGCACATCGGTTACTACCTGATTGGCGCGGGGCGGCAGCAGTTCGAGCGCGGCATCGGATGGAAGCCGAGGGTCGCGGTCCGCTTCAGACGCACGTTCTTCCGGCACGCGACGACGGTCTATCTCGGCGCGATCGGCCTCTCGACGACGGCGCTCGTCGCGGCGGCCATCGCCTACGCCCGCGCCAATGGCTCGCCCTGGACGGCGCTGATCGTGGTCGCGCTGCTGACGCTCGTGCCGGCGAGCGAGCTGGCGATTCAGATCGTTCAGCGGTTGATCGCCCGCCTGGTGCCGCCGCGCCGCCTCCCCAGGCTCGATCTCGTCCGCGTGCAGGACACGGCGCGCACGATGGTCATCATCCCGACGATTCTCGACAGCGTCGAGCGGGCACGGGAACTGGCCGACCACGTCGAAGTGCAGGCGCTCGGCAATCTCGATCCGAACATCCACTTCGCCATCCTGAGCGATTTCAGGGACGCGGATGCGGAGCGATTGCCGCACGACGACGACGTGCTCGCCGCGGCGGCCGACGCGATCCGTACGCTCAACGCGCAGCATGGCGACGGCGGCCCGGACCGGTTCTTCCTGTTCCATCGCACGCGTCAGTGGAACGAGCACGAAGGCCTCTGGATGGGGTGGGAACGCAAGCGCGGAAAAATCGAGGAGTTCAACCGGCTCCTTCGCGGCGCCACGGACACGAGCTTCGTGCTGACCGTCGGCGACCCGGCGATCCTGCCGCAGGTGCGCTACTGCATCACGCTCGACAGCGACACGCGGTTGCCGCGCGATGCCGCCAGGCAGCTGATTGGCATCATCACGCATCCGCTGAACCGCCCGTCGTTCGACCCGGCTGCCGGGCGCGTGACCGAGGGGTTCGGCATCCTGCAGCCGCGCGTCAGCGTTACCTTCACGAGCGCGGCCGGGTCGCTCTTCGCACGGCTGTATTCGGGCCACACGGGCGTGGACCCGTACACGACGGCGGTGTCCGACACCTACCAGGACCTGTTCGGCGAGGGCATCTTCACCGGGAAGGGGTTGTACGACGTCGACGCCTTCATCGCCTCGCTCGAGGATGCGGTGCCGGAAAACGCGCTGCTGTCGCACGACCTGTTCGAAGGTCTGCATGCGCGCGCCGCCCTCGTCTCCGACGTCGAGCTGGTGGACGAGTATCCGTCCACGGTGCTCGCCCACGCCCGGCGCCAGCACCGGTGGATTCGAGGCGACTGGCAGATCCTGCTGTGGCTGTTCCCGTTCGTCCCGACCCGCAGCGGGATGAAGCGGAATTCCTTCCCGCTCATCTCGCGATGGAAGATTCTCGACAACCTGCGCCGCAGCCTCGTCGCGCCGATGCTCCTCGCGCTCCTCGTCGCGGGATGGACGATTCTGCCGGGGGCGCACGCGTTCTGGACGGCGCTGGTGCTGGCGGTGATGGCCTCTCAGCTCCTGCCACTGGTCGCCCAGATGCTCGTCGGGCCGCGCAAGGCGCAGTCACTCGCGGTGTTCTGGCGGAATCTCCGGGCGGACACGGCCATCTCGCTCGCGCAGGTCCTCCTCGCCGTGACGTTTCTCGCCTACCACGCCTGGGACACCGCCCACGCGATCGTCCTGACGCTGGTGCGTCTGACGATGACGAAACGCCGGCTCCTGGAATGGGAAACCGCCGCGGCGGCAGCCGCGCGCGCGGCCGGCATCGTCGGCGGCCGGGCGCTGCTTCGATTCATCGCCGACATGATGGCCAGTCCCATCATCGCCGGCATCGTCGCGATGGTCGTCGCCACGACGCACCGCGATGCCCTGCCGTCTGCGGTGCCGTTCCTGCTGTTGTGGGTCATCGCGCCAGGCGTCGCGTACTGGCTGAGCATGCCGGTCGGACCGCGCGAGCGTCCGCTGAGCGAGCGGTCGCGGCGACTGCTGCGCAGGACGGCCCGAAAGACGTGGCGCTACTACGAGGCGTTCGTGACGGAGGCGGACGCGTGGCTGCCGCCCGACAACTATCAGGAGGGCGAAGAGCCGAGACTCGCCCGGCGCACCTCACCGACCAACATCGGCATGACGCTGCTGTCGACGCTGGCGGCGCACGATCTCGGATACCTGGCGACCGGCTCGCTGGTTCGGCGTCTCGATCGCACGATCACGACGCTCGAAGGGCTCGAGCGGCACGAAGGTCATTTCCTCAACTGGTACGACACGGTCACGACGGCGCCCCTGCACCCTCGATACGTGTCGACGGTGGACAGCGGCAATCTCGCGGCGTCTCTCACCGCGCTCGCGCAGGGCCTGCTGACGCTCGCCACGACGCCGCAGGAGCGGACGGCGCTGCTCGAAGGCCTGATTGACACCGCCGATCTGCTGGCGGTGTCCTCGTCATCGAGCCCCGCGCCAGATCAGGCGACCCGCGAGAGCGTCTCGCGTGTCAACGCCGTCGCGCGGGAGATCATCAGCGAGGCCCGCCGCGAGCTGTCGGGCGACCGGACCGGCACCCTGCCGAGACTGAGCCTCGATCTGGGAGAGACGGTCTCGTCTGCCGTCGATCGCGAGGCCGGGCGCGAACCGTACGACGAGATCGCGTTCTGGTCCCGAGCCGTGATGGACAGCGTCGCGGCGCTGGAGAGCCCACCGGCGGTATCTGAAGGCGAGCTCGCCGCGTTGGCCCGGCGGGCGACCGCGATGGCCGCGGCCATGCGGTTCGACTTCCTGTACGACCGCCGCCGGCGCATTTTCTCGATCGGCTACCGCCTCGCCGATGCAAACGGGCCCGGACGGCTCGACGGCTCGTTCTACGATCTGCTCGCCTCGGAAGCGCGGCTCGCCAGCTTTCTCGCCATTGCGAAGGGAGACGTTCCGCAGCATCACTGGTTCCATCTGGGCCGGCTGGCCACCAACGTCGACGGCCACGCCACGCTCCTCTCGTGGGGCGGGACGATGTTCGAGTACCTCATGCCGCAGCTGCTGCTGCGCAGCTATCCGGGCACGTTGCTCGATCAGAGCTGTCGCGCGAGCGTGCGGCGCCAGGTGGAATACGGAAGGGACCGTGGCGTTCCGTGGGGTATTTCGGAGTCCGCGTACGCGTTGACGGACCGCTACGGGAACTACCAGTACAAGGCGTTCGGCGTCCCGGGACTCGGACTCAAACGCGGCCTCGACCACGACCTCGTCGTGGCGCCCTATGCCACCGCGCTGGCCGGCGTCGTCGATCCGGGTGCCGCGGTGTCGAACTTCGTCCAGTTGAGTCGAGAGGGACTGGACGGCCGGTTCGGGTTCTTCGAGTCGATCGACTACCGGCCGGGCAGACTCGTGGACGACGCCGGAACATCGTCGCACGGTGGCGCGCCGGAGATCGTCAGGGCGTTTTTCGCGCATCACCAGGGCATGTCGCTCGTCGCGATCACGAACATCCTCCTCGACGACGTCTTCGTGGAGCGATTCCACGGCGACCCGCGCGTGAAGGCGACCGAGCTGCTGCTGCAGGAGCGCGTCCCCCGCGTGGCGATTCTCTCGGAAGCGCGCCCCGCGGAGGGGACCCCCACGGCACCCTCGATCGGCGCCATCCCGTCGAGGCGTTTTCGGACCCCTCACACGAGAAGCCCGCACACGCATTTCCTGTCCAACGGCCGGTACACGGCGGCGCTCACGCACGCCGGCGGCGGGTCGAGCACCTGGCGCGGCCTCGCGGTCACCCGCCGGCGCGAGGACCGCACGTCGGACGCGGGCGGGCAGTTCATCTACCTCAGGGATCCGTGGTCGGGCGACGTGTGGTCGCCAGGCTACCAGCCGATTTGTCGCGAAGCGGATGAATACGAGGCGGTCTTCGAGCTGGAAAAGGCGACCTACCGGCGGCGCGACGGCGACTTCGAGACGCAGCTGCAAGTGGTCGTCTCTCCCGAAGACGACGTGGAAGTGCGCAGGCTGTCGATCACCAATCGCGGCGACCGGCCGCGAGAGGTCGAGGTGACGAGCTATGCGGAGATTGTGCTCGGGCGCCCCGAGGACGATCTTGCCCATCCCGCGTTCGCGAAGCTGTTCATCGACACGGCTTACGACGCCCAGAGCGCGGGTCTGCTGTTCAGCAGGCGTCCACGCTCGGCAGAGGAAACCACCGCGTGGGCCTTCCACGTGCTCGCCATCGACGGCCGGCTTGGCGGCGCGATCGAATGGGAAACCGATCGCGCGCGATTCGTCGGGCGCGGACGATCGCTCACCAACCCGGCGGCGCTCGAGGGGCGGGCGCTCTCCGGAACGACCGGCGCGGTCCTCGATCCGGTGGCCAGCGTGCGCGAGCGGGTGCGGCTCGCCCCCGGCGCCTTCGTTCGCGTCACGTTCGCGACGGGAGTCGCGCAGGATGGAACCTCCGCGCTGGCGCTCGTCCGCAAGTACCGCGACGCGAGCGCGGCGGCGCGCGCGTTCTCGATGGCCTCGACGCACGCGCACATCACGCTGCAGCACCTCGGCCTGACCGACGATCACGCCATGCTCTTCGATCGCCTGGCCTCGCGGGTCTTCGGGTCGGACGCCTCCTCCACGAGCCCCGACGACATCGCGCGCAACGCACTCGGGCAGGCGAACCTCTGGGGCTACGGCATCTCGGGGGACCTGCCGATCGTGCTCGTCCATGTCGCGGACGCCAGTGCCCTCCCGCTCGTGCGGCAGCTCGTTCACGCCCAGGAATACTGGCGCGTCAAGGACCTTCGCGCCGACGTGGTCATCCTCAACGATCACCCCGCGGATTATCTCGACGAGGTGCAGACCCTGCTGTCCGGCCTGCTCCGCGAGCCGCGGTGGAGCGGATGGCTCGACAAGCCGGGCGGCATGTTCCTGCTGCGCTCCGACGGGATGCCCCCGGCTGACCGCCACCTGTTGTCGGCCGTGGCGCGCATCGTCCTCCGCAGCGATCTCGGCGATCTGGCGCCGCAGCTCGATCGGAAAGCCCCCTGGCTGTCGTCAGCCGACATCGTTCCGCCATCGGCGGTGCTGCGATCGCCGAAACCGGCGGCGACGCCCGTACCGGTCGAGCCACGCGTCATGGAGAACGGCGTCGGCGGCTTCACGCCTGACGGACGCGAGTACGTGATGTGCCTCGAAGGGGAGCGGCAAACGCCGCTCCCCTGGTCCAATGTCCTGGCGAACCCCGAGTTCGGCACGGTGGTGAGCGAGTCGGGCGCGGCGTACACCTGGGCCGGCAACAGCCGGGAGAACCGGCTCACGCCCTTTGCCAACGACCCGATCTCCGATCCGACTGGCGAAGCGATCCTTCTGCGCGACGAGGACGACATGACCGTGTGGGGCGCGACCCCCGGTCCGTTGGTCCGCACCGCAGACTCGGGACGATGGGTCATTCGGCACGGCGCCGGCGTCACGCACTTCGACTACGCGGTGGAGGGACTCGAGCAGAGTCTCGCCGTCTGTGTCGCGCCGGACGATCCGGTGAAACTGTCGCTGCTGACGCTGACCAACACCTCGAGCCGGACGCGGCGTCTCAGCGTGTTCGGCTACGTCGAGTGGGTGCTGGGTCCGCCGCGATCGGGTGAACGGCGGTTCGTGGTGTCCCAGGTCGATGAGCGCACCGGCGCCATCGTCGCGAGCAACACCTACAACACCGAGTTCAAGGATCGCGTCGCTTTCTGGCACGCCACCCAAGCGCCCCGGTCCCTCACCTGCGATCGGGCGGACTTCATCGGCCGGAATCGTACGCTCGGGGCGCCGGCGGGGTTGTTCCGCGAGACGCTTGCCGGGCGGACGGGCGCCGGACTCGACCCGTGTGCCGCCCTGCAGATCGCGATCGAGATTCCGCCGGGCGAATCGAGACGTGTCGCGTTCGTGCTGGGACAGGGCAACGACGCGTCGCACGCGGCAGCGCTTGCCGCGCGGTACGCGCGGCTCGAGGAAGTGGTCGACGCGATCGGGCGCTCGGCCCGATTCTGGGACGCGACCCTCGGCTCCATACAGATCCAGACGCCGGACGATTCCCTCGATCTCCTGGTGAATCGGTGGCTGCTGTATCAGGCGCTCAGTTGCCGCATCTGGGCCCGGAGCGGCCCGTACCAGCCTGGCGGCGCCTTCGGGTTCCGCGACCAGCTGCAGGACGTGCTGTCGTTGCTCTATTCGAGGCCGGATCTCTGTCGCTCGCATCTCCTGCTGGCCGCCTCGCGGCAGTTCGTCGAGGGGGACGTGCAGCACTGGTGGCACCCGCCGGGCGGACGCGGAACGCGCACGCGCTGTTCGGACGACCTGCTCTGGCTCCCGTACGCGGCGGCCATCTACGTCGAACGAACCGGCGATCGGTCCGTGCTCGACGAGGTCGTCCCGTTTCTGGAAGCGCCGCCGCTCGGGCCGGACCAGCACGAGGCGTACGACCTGCCGTCGGTGTCCGCGCAGACGGCGTCGGTCTTCGAGCATGCGATACGCGCGATCGACCGCTCGCTGAAGTACGGCGCGCACGGCCTCCCGCTCATCGGGTCCGGCGACTGGAACGATGGAATGAATCGCGTCGGCCACAACGGGCGCGGCGAGAGCGTCTGGCTCGGATGGTTCGTGATCGTCGTCCTGCAGCAGTGGGCGGAGCTCTGCGATCAGCGCGGTGACGGCGAGCGTGCGCAACACTATCGAAGCGAGGCGCGCTGGCTCGCCGGCATGCTCGAGCTCGCGTGGGACGGCAACTGGTATCGGCGCGCGTACTTCGACGACGGGACGCCTCTGGGATCGGCACAGAACGAGGAATGCCGCATCGACTCGCTGACCCAGTCGTGGGCGGTCTTCTCGAAGGAAGCGGATCCACGGCGGATGTCGCGCGCCATGGAAGCGGTGCGCGCTCATCTCGTGAGGCGCGACGCGCAGGTCGTCCTCCTGCTGACGCCACCGTTCGATCGGATGGCGCACGATCCCGGGTACATCAAGGGCTACGTTCCAGGCGTGCGCGAGAACGGTGGTCAATACACGCACGCGGCGCTGTGGACGGTCATCGCGCTCGCGCAACTCGGTCTCGGAGACGAGGCGATGGAGCTCTTCCACATGGTCAACCCGATCAATCACACGCGCACCCCCGCGGGGCTCGAGCAGTACCGCGCCGAGCCCTATGTGGTGGCCGCCGACGTGTACGCGCATCCGATGCACCTCGGGCGCGGCGGATGGACGTGGTACACGGGGTCGGCCGGCTGGATGTACCGGGCGGCGGTGGAGGGGCTTCTTGGACTACGCCCTCACGGAGCGACGTTCAGCGTCGAGCCAAGCATTCCTGCGATGTGGCCGAAATTCTCCATCCAATGGAGCGTGGGCGCGACCCGTTACCGCATCGTCGTGCTCAATCCCGATCATCGCTGCACCGGCGTGCGATCGGCGGAGCTCGACGGCACAGCAGTCGATCCGAAGGCGATTCCGCTGCTCGAGGACGGCAAGACGCACGATGTGGTCGTGGAGCTGGGCGAAGCTGACACACGCGCCGTGTCCTCGGGCGTGGCAGCGACGGCGGCATCGGGGTCGCGGTGATGGACTGAAACTCCCGCAATCCGAAGCTACCTCGGCGATGACGTGATCGGCGGTGCGCAGACGGCACGCCGGCTCTTCAGTTTTTCCTGTTCAGGCACGTCCGGCAGCGTCGGGGGGCGCTTCCTTTACGTCAACGGCGTTTCCGCCTACGGCGGCAGGCTGCTCGCCACCGCGTGGCCCCCCACCGGCTTCGTCGCGGCGTTCGATCCATCCGGGACGATGGTGTGGTCCACGTATCTGGGTGGCGTGGGCGGCTATGACACCGCCAGTGGCGTGTCAGCTGCGGCCGACAGGATCTACGTCACCGGTGGCACCAACAGTGAGATCTGGCCGCTGGCGCAGGCGGGCGGGCGCCCGTTTGGCGGTGACGGTGACGTCTTTCTCGCCGGTTATCTGATTCCTCGTTGATGCGTGTTGGGTTGATG
>DASQAX010000234.1:0-9096 GCA_035635535.1 Vicinamibacterales bacterium
GTATAAACTTCGCAAGGCGCCGTCGCCGGACCGGCTCACGCGCATCGGCGAGGCGTGGAGACCCTATCGCTCCGTGGCGTGCTGGTACTTGTGGGCGAGTCTGAACAACGACCCGACGAAGGATTGACCATGCAGACACGACGACCGCACTTCCGTCTCCTCTCCGCGGCAGCGATCGCGATCGTCGCCGCCAGCGTCACGCTCGCGGCGCAGAACCGCGCGGCGCAGGGCGCCACGGAGATCCCGAAGATCCAGTTCGAGAAGTACACGCTTCCGAACGGCCTCGAGGTCATCCTCAGCCAGGATCATCGCCTCCCGATCGTCGCGGTGAATCTCTGGTATCACGTCGGCCCGGCCAATGAAGCCGCCGGCCGTACGGGCTTCGCGCATCTGTTCGAGCACCTGATGTTCCAGGGCTCCAAGCACACGCCTCCCGACTCGCATTTCCCGATGCTCGAGGCGGCGGGCGCGACGGGCATCAACGGCACGACCGACTTCGACCGCACGAACTACTTCGAGACGGTGCCGGGCAACCGGCTCGAGCTGGCGCTCTGGATCGAATCCGATCGCATGGGCTACCTGCTCGACGCCATCGACGAGAAAGGGTTCGCCAACCAGCAGGACGTCGTCCGCAACGAACGGCGGCAGAGCGTCGAGAACAGGCCGTACGGCAACGCGGAGGAAGAGCTCGTGCACATGCTCTATCCGCCGGCGCATCCGTACTATGCCTCCGTGATCGGGTCGCACGCCGACATCCAGGCGGCACGGCTCGATGACGCGAAGCAGTTCTTCAAGCGCTACTACGCGCCCAACAACGCGAGCATCGCCCTCGTCGGCGACTTCGAGCCCGCGCAGGCGAAGAAGCTCGTCGAAAAGTATTTCGGTCCGCTGAAGCGGGGCGCGGCGGTGCCGCCCATCAACGTACAGACGCCGAAGATCACGACGGAGCGGCGGAAGGTCGTCCCCGATCGCATCGAGCTCCCGCGCGTGTACATGGCGTGGCTGACGCCGAACATCTTCAAGCCGGGCGACGCGGAAGCGGATATTGCCGCCGACGTGCTCGGCGGCGGCCGCGCGAGCCGGCTGTATCAGAAGCTTGTCTACGAGAAGCAGATCGCGCAGAACGTCGAGGCCTCCCAGCAGTCGCTGCTCCTCGGCTCGCAGTTCCAGATCGACGCGACCGCGCGGCCCGGTCACACCGCCGAGGAGCTCGAGCAGGCGATCAACGAGGAGCTCGAGGCGCTGCGCACCCGTCCCGTCGAGCAGCGCGAAATCGAGCAGGCGCGCAACACGATCGAAACGCAGGCGATCACGCGGCTCGAGAACCTGAACGGCGTCGCGAACATGCTGAACAGCTACAACCATTTCCTGAAGACGCCCGATTACCTGCAGAAGGACGTCGAGCGCTATCGCGCGGTTACGCCGGCGACGCTGATGGCCTTCGCGCGCGATCAGCTGCAGCCGTCGATGCGCGCGGTGGTCCACGCGGTGAAGGGCGACCCGGTGATGGCGCCGCAGGTCCCGACGCCGCCGCCTCCAACCACGGCGGGCGCGGGAACGGAGTCGGTCAACGTCGACGAGGCGTGGCGCAACGAAGTGCCGAAGCCCGGACCGGCGAAGACGCTGCAGGTGCCGGTGCCCGAGACGGCGCAGCTCGCCAACGGCCTGACCCTGATCCTCAGCACGCGAAAAGGGCTGCCGATTGTCGCGTCGAACCTCGTCGTGAAGAGTGGGAGCGACACCAATCCGGCCGACATGCCCGGCCTCGCGAACTTCACCGTCGCGCTGCTCGACCAGGGCACGGCGACGCGGAACGCGGTTCAGATTGCCAACGAGGTGGCGCAGCTCGGCGCAACGCTCAACGCCAACAGCTCGATGGACGCCTCGATCGTCGCCGCGCGGTCGTTGAAGAAGAACTTCGCCGCGGCGCTCGACCTGGCGGCTGACATCGCGCTGCATCCGTCGTTCCCCGCGGCGGAGATCGAGCGTCAGCGAGCGAGCCGCCTCGCGCAGCTCGTGCAGCAGAGGGAGAACGCGAATGCCCTCTCGGCACGCATCGTCAACGTCGCGCTCTACGGCGATCGCCATCCGTACGGGTTCACGGAGCTGGGCACGGAAGCATCGGTGAAGGCGCTGACACGCGACGCGATGCTGGCGTTCTGGAAGCAGAACTTCGTGCCGAACAATGCGGCGCTGGTCGTTGCGGGCGACATCACGATGGCGGAGCTGCGTCCGCTTGCGGAGAAGGTCTTCGGCGCCTGGCAGCGCGGCACGCCGGCCATGCCAATGGTCAACGCTCCGGCGGCAACGCAGGCCCGGGTCCTCATCGTCGATCGTCCTGGCGCGCCGCAGACCCAGATCCGCGTTGGCGCCATCGGGGCGCCCAGGTCGGTACCCGAGTTCCAGGCCATCCAGCTGATGAACACGGAGCTTGGAGGCCTGTTCTCGAGCCGCATCAACATGAACCTGCGCGAGGAACACGGCTACACGTACGGCGCGGGCTCCGGATTCGATTTCCGCCACGGCGCCGGGCCGTTTCAGATCGCGACGGGGGTGCGCACCGACGTCACCGCGCCGGCGGTCACGGAGATCCTCAAGGAGATCCGCACCATGGCGGCGACGCCGATGACGTCGTCGCAGCTCGAGCGCGCGAAGGACTCGCGGACGCAGACACTCCCCGCGGGCTTCCAGACCAACCAGGCGGCCGCCGCGAGCTTCGCCCAGGTGTTCATCTACGACCTCGGGCTCGACTACTACACGCACGTCGCCGAGCGCGTGAACGCCGTCACGGCGGACCAGGCGCTCGCCGCCGCGAAGAAGTACCTCGTGCCCGACCGGATGGTCATCGTGGCCGTCGGCGACCGCGCCAAGATCGAGCCGGAGCTGCGGAAGCTGAACGTGGCGCCGGTCGAAGTCGTGACGCCAGAGGGAAAGCCGGCCAGCTAGTCTATAATTCGGACTTTCCTAGTCGGACATGCCAGTCGCCATACCGGGGCTTCCTCGTACCGCTACGTCCATCGTTGACCTGATCGGCAATACGCCATTGATCCGGCTGTCGGGCTTCGAGGCCGGCCTGCGCAACGTCGAGCTGTATGCGAAGGCCGAGTGGAAGAACCCGGGCGGCTCGGTGAAGGATCGCCCGGCGCTGCGGATGATCCAGGACGGCGAGAAGTCGGGCGCGCTCACGCGCGACAAGGTCGTCCTGGATGCGACGTCGGGCAACACGGGCATCGCATACGCCATGATTGGCGCCGCGCGCGGCTACCGCGTCAGGCTGTGCGTGCCGAGCAATGTCACGCCCGAGCGCAAGCGGATCCTCAAGGCGTTCGGCGCCGAGGTCGTGTTCACGGACCCGATGCAGGGATCGGACGGTGCGATCCTGAAGGCGCGCGAGATGTATGCGGCCGAGCCGAACCTGTATTTCTACGTCGATCAGTACAACAACCCGGGAAACTGGCGGTCGCACTACGACACGACCGCGCCGGAAATCATCGATCAAACCGGCGGCCGCATCACGCACTTCGTCGCCGGCCTCGGGACGAGCGGCACGTTCATCGGCGCCGGCCGCCGTTTCCGCGAGTTCAACACGTCGATTCGCCTGATCTCGGTGCAGCCCGACTCGCCGCTACACGGGCTCGAAGGGTTGAAGCACATGGAGACGGCCATCGTCCCCGGCATCTACGAGTCGTCTCTGGCGGACGAGGATCTCGGCGTCTCGACGGAGGACGCGTTCGAGCTGACGCGCCAGCTGGCGCGGAGCGGGTTGTTCGTCGGCATCTCGAGCGGCGCGAACCTCATGGCCGCGCTCGACGTGGCCCGGCGATCGCCGGACTCGGTGATCGTCGTCATTTTCCCGGACGGCGGCGAGAAGTACCTGTCAGAGCGATTCTGGGACGAGTCGCCCGACCAGGGCGGCGCGGGCCTTCCGGGGCCACGGAACCGATAGTGGGACTGCAGTTGAAACCGCAGGTGGACGCGGCTATTCGTGCTCACGGCACCGAAACGTATCCGGACGAGTGCTGCGGCGCCTTGATCGGCCGCGACGGCGTGGTGACCGAAACGCTGGCGCTGCCGAACATGACGGAAGAAGGGCCGCGGCGCCGTTTCAAGGTGCGGCCGCAGGACTATCGCGCGGCCGAAGGGCGCGCAACCCAGCTTGGTGGCGAGCTGCTCGGCTTCTACCACTCGCACCCGGATCATCCGGCGCAGCCGTCGCAGACCGACCTGGACTATGCGTGGCCGTTTTTTTCGTACGTCATCGTTTCCGTCCGCGAAGGCGTCTCAGGAGACATGACGTCGTGGCGTCTTCGCGGGGACCGCTCCGCCTTCGACCAGGAGAAGCTCGAATCGTAGGGGCCGACCTTAAGGTCGGCCCCTACAGTACTCACTTATGCCTAACACCATTCACATCCCGACGCCGCTCCGCCCCTTCACCGAGAAGAACGAATCGGTCGAAGTCTCCGGCGCCACCGTCGGCGAGCTGCTCGCCGACCTGACGAAAAAGTACGAAGGGCTGCGCCGGCATCTCTACGCGGACGACGGCCGGCTGCGGAACTTCGTGAACATCTACCTGAACGACGAAGACATCCGCTACCTCCAGAAGGAGAAGACTCCGGTCAAGCCGGGTGATTCGCTCAGCATCGTGCCGTCGGTCGCCGGCGGCGTTCCGACGGCGCCCGCTGATCGTGTAGGGGCCGGTCTTCAGACCGGCCCCCGCGCCGCAGGCGCGGTGGACCTCAACGCCGAGGAGATCAAGCGCTACTCGCGGCACCTGATCATGCCGGAGGTCGGCGTCGACGGGCAGAAGAAGCTGAAGGCCGGCAGCGTGCTGTGCATCGGCGCCGGCGGCCTCGGCTCGCCCGCCGCGATGTACCTCGCGGCGGCAGGCGTCGGCCGCATCGGCATCGTCGACTTCGACGTCGTCGACTTCAGCAACCTGCAGCGCCAGCTGCTGCACGGGACCTCGTCGGTCGGCCGCTCGAAGCTCGACTCCGCGAAGGATCGGCTGGTCGATCTCAATCCTCTTATCGAGATCGAGACCTACGAGACGACCGTCTCGTCGGACAACGCGCTGGATCTGTTCAAGCCGTACGACGTGATTCTCGACGGCACCGACAACTTCCCGACGCGGTACCTGGTGAACGACGCGTGCGTGCTCGCGGGCAAGCCGAACGCCTACGGCAGCATCTTCCGCTTCGAGGGACAGGCGTCGGTCTTCGCGACGAAGGAAGGCCCCTGCTACCGCTGCCTCTATCCCGAGCCGCCGCCACCCGGACTCGTCCCGAGCTGCGCCGAAGGCGGCGTGCTCGGCGTGCTGCCCGGCATCATCGGCGTGATCCAGGCCACCGAAGCGATCAAGTTGATCCTCGGCGTCGGCGATCCGCTGATCGGCCGCTTCCTGATCTACGACGCGCTCAAGATGCGCTTCCGCGAGCTGAAGCTGCGCAAGGATGCGGACTGCCCGGTGTGCGGCACGCATCCGACCGTGACGAAGCTCATCGACTACGAGCAGTTCTGCGGCATCAGGCCCGAGCCGGCCGCCGCCCAGGCGACAGGAGCATCCGTGAGCGAGTGGGAAACGACATCAGTCGATCTGAAGAAGCGAATCGATGCGGGCGACGACGTGTTCATCCTCGACGTGCGCGAGCCGAACGAGTATCAGATCTGCCGGATTCCGGGGTCGGTCCTCATTCCGCTCGGGGAGCTGCCGCGGCGTTATGCCGAGCTGCCGAAGGACAAGGACATCGTCGCGCACTGCAAGATGGGCGGGCGCAGCGCCAAAGCCCAGGAGTTTCTGCAGTCGGTCGGGTTCAAACGGGTCAAGAACCTCAGGGGCGGGATTCTTGATTGGATCGACAAAGTGGACCCCAGCCAGCCGAAGTATTAACGGGGACGTTCGTAGGGCGGGGCTTTACGCCCCGCCGCCCGGCCCATCCGCAAATCCGACCGATCTTGACGGGGTTCGCTCAAGGGTCATAAAATACGACGATCCTAGTCGGATATAGCGGGGCCCCTGGCGCACGGGGTTGCGCGTTGGGTGCTTGTAGCAGGTCCGCCATGCTGAGACTGTCGAAGAAAGCCGATTACGCGCTGATGGCGATGAAACATCTCGCCCAGAAGCGAGACGTCTCGTCGACGAGCGCCCGCGAGATTGCCGAGCAGTACGACATCCCGATCGAGTTGATGGCCAAGGTGCTTCAGCGGCTCGTGCGGATGCGGCTGCTGGCCTCCACGCAGGGGACGCGCGGCGGCTACATGCTCGGACGTCCGGCGATCAGGATCAGCGTGGCCGAAGTGATCGAGGCGATCGACGGGCCGTTCACCGTCACCGCGTGCTCGACCGACAAACACGACTGCGAACAGTTCGGCAAGTGCAGCATCCGCGACCCGCTCTGGGCGATTCGCGAGCGGATCGTCGCCGCGCTTGGAACCGTGACGATTGCGGAGATCGCCGCCGAGAGCGTGCCTGTTGCGGCCACGCACGCGGCGGTGCTCCATCACGCACGTTCGTAGGGCGGGGCTTTACGCCCCGCCGAGTAGGGTTATGTAGGGCGGGTCCCGCCGAGTCCGTGCGGACCCACAGGAAAAGTGAGTAGGGCGGGTGCCGCCGAGCGCAAGGTGTCAGGCGCAGGCGGATCCGCCGGAGAGAAACGATGAAGCTCCCGATTTACATGGATTACCACGCCACGACCCCCGTCGACCCGCGGGTGCTCGAGGCGATGATGCCCTACTTCTCCGAAAAGTTCGGCAACGCGGCGAGCCGCAACCATCCGTTCGGATGGGAGGCCGAGGAAGCCGTCGAAGCGGCCCGCAAGCAGGTTGCGGATCTGATCGGCGCGAACGCGAAGGAGGTCATCTTCACGAGCGGCGCCACCGAGTCGAACAACCTCGCGATCAAGGGCGTCGCCGAGATGTACCGGGAGAAGGGCAACCACGTCATCACGTGCGTCACCGAGCACAAGGCGGTGATCGACACCTGCAAGAAACTCGAGAAGCAGGGGCTGCGCGTGACGTACCTGCCGGTCCAGAAGGACGGCCGCATCGACCTCGACGAGCTGCGCGCGTCGATCACCGACAAGACGATCCTCATCACGATCATGACCGCCAACAACGAGATTGGCGTGATTCAGCCCATCGCGGAGATCGGCGCGATCGCGAAGGAGAAGGGGATCCTCTTCCACACCGACGGCGTGCAGGCGGTGGGCAAGGTGCCGTTCGACGTGACGTCGCTGAAGGTGGACCTCGTCTCGATCAGCGGCCACAAGATCTACGGGCCGAAGGGTGTCGGCGCGCTCTACGTCCGCCGGCGCAATCCACGCGTGCTGCTCGCGGAGCAGATCAGCGGCGGCGGCCACGAGCGCGGCATGCGCTCGGGCACGCTCAACGTGCCCGGCATCGTCGGCCTCGGCAAGGCGGCGCAGCTCTGTCAGCAGGACATGGAGAAGGACACCGCGCGGCTGCGCAACCTCCGCGACCGCTTGAACGAGCAGCTGCACAAGAACCTCGACGAGATCTACATCAACGGTTCCTGGGAGCACCGGCTCCCGCACAATTTGAACATCAGCTTCGCCTACGTCGAGGGCGAGTCGCTGCTGATGGGAATCAACGACGTCGCGGTCTCGTCGGGATCGGCATGCACGTCCGCGAGCCTCGAGCCGTCCTACGTGCTCAAGGCGCTCGGCGCCGGCGACGACCTCGCGCACTCGTCGATCCGGTTCGGCCTCGGCCGCTGGACGACCGACGAAGAGGTCGACTACGTCGTGGACAAGCTCACGAAAGTCGTGCGGAGACTCCGCGAAATGTCGCCGCTGTACGAGATGGTGAAGGAAGGGGTCGACCTTTCCAAGATGCAGTGGGTCACGCATTAGGCGCCCCGTAAAGGGGCGCCCTGCGAACGTTCGTAGGGCGGGGCTTTACGCCCCGGCAGGAGAAAACAATGGCTTATTCGAACAAGGTCGTCGATCACTATGAGAACCCGCGCAACGTCGGGTCGCTGCCGAAGGACGACGTCAACGTCGGCACCGGGCTCGTCGGCGCGCCGGAGTGCGGCGACGTGATGAAGCTCCAGGTGAAGGTGAATCCCGAGACCGGGGTCATCGACGACGCGAAGTTCAAGACGTTCGGGTGCGGCTCCGCCATCGCCAGCTCCAGCCTCGCGACCGAGTGGCTGAAGGGGAAGACCGTGGACCAGGCGCTCGCGATCAAGAACACCGAGATCGTCGCGGAGCTGTCGCTGCCGCCGGTGAAGATTCACTGTTCGGTGCTCGCCGAGGACGCCATCAAGGCGGCGATTGCCGACTACAAGAAGAAGCAGGACGAGGCGAAGGGCGTGAAGGCCGTCGCCGAGCACGCGCAGCCGAGCGCGTAAGGCCGGATCCCGGCCGGGACCCGGGATCCGGGAGCCGGGATCGGAAGTCTCAAAGAGAGAACCCGGTGAAGTCCGCCTTCAGGCGGACCTGGAGACAATGATTCAGATATCCGAGACTGCCGCGAAGAAAATCAGGTCGCTGATGGCCAAGCAGGGCATCCGCGAAGGCGGCCTTCGTGTGGGCGTGAAGGGCGGCGGCTGCTCGGGTCTCAGCTACACCTTCGCCTGGGAGCGCGAGCCGCGCCTCGGCGACGAGGTGTTCGAGGGGCCGGAGGGCGCGAAGATCTTCGTCGACAAGAAGAGCCATCTTTTTCTGGACGGGACCACGCTCGACTACGACACCGAGCTTCTCGGCAAGGGATTCGTCTTCCACAACCCGAACGCGAAAGCGACGTGCGGCTGTGGAAGCTCGTTCGGCGCATGACAGCCGGCAAGCTGGCAGCCGGCAGCCGGCAGTAAAACGTAGCGGGATCTGCCAGCCGCCCGCTACCCGCTACCACCTGACCATGACTCCCGAACCGATTCCAGTCCGCTCATCGTCGATGCTCGAGTGCCGCAACTGCGGCGCCGGCGCACCCGTCGATGAGCACTTCTGCCCGCAGTGCAGCCGCATCCTCGCGCTCGGGCGGCACGGCGACTACTTTTCGTTCTTCGGGCTGCCGCGCAAGCTGGTGATCGATCCGGCCGATCTCGAGCGGCGCTTCCGCGACCTGAGCCGCAAGTTTCAC
>DASQAX010000235.1:0-14042 GCA_035635535.1 Vicinamibacterales bacterium
TCGCACCTGAACTCGCCGAGCCGCATGTTCGGCTCGACGCGGCGATAGAGCGGCATGCTGATCGTCCACGGACGCGTGTAGACGTTCGGGTCCTCGATCGTCGCCTCGTACGACAGGTGATCCGGCCCGGTGCGGCGGATCCGCTCGACGACGTGGAGCCCGTCGGTGTGATAGTTGCCCGCGCGGTCCAGGAACCTGACGTGGACCGCGCCCTCCTCGTCGAGCGCGCCGACCGTGCTCCCGAGGAACCCCTTCGAATCGATCACCAGCGTCTCGCCGTCCCACCGGCCGTTCGACCACCCCATCCACGTGTCCGCGGGCGGCGGCGTGGTGCCGTTCACGTAGATCGTCCTGATCGCCGTCGCGAACTCCGACATCATCACGATCGTCGACGCCGACTGCACGACCTGCACGGGGTACGGCATGTACATCATGCGCGGCACGCCCGGCAGGTAACACTTCACCTCCGAGTCCTCGCGCAAGGCGTTGGCGGCGTACTTCTTCTTCATCGCCAGCGCGTCGGGCTTGTACGGAATCGGGCCGTCGACGAGGACGCCGGGCCCTGGTGGAACGGCATACGCCGCGCCGAGCTGCAGCACGGGGCCGGCTGCCGCTTCGTGAGCCTCGAGATCCCAGTTGGCGGTGTTGAGCGCCTGCCAGAATCCGTTCAGGTCCGGCTGACCGCTCGCGGTACGCGGGGCCCTGTACGCCTGCCCCTCGCCCGCACGCGGAAACGCGACGACGAGGGCCGCCGCCAGGACGAGCGCCGAAATGGACGCGCCCTTCACTTCAAATTGCCGCGAGCCTTGGCCGTTGCTTCGGCGCCTTCGTTGGCGAGCCAGAACTCCTGGCCATCGGCCTTCTCGTATTTCACGCCGGCGGCCTGGAACGTCGTCTCGTCGCGCGCGCCGTAGCCGTGGACGACGAGCTCTTCGCCAATCTTGAGCGAATCCTTGGTGATGCCGTTGCGGATGAGGCCGTTCGGCGGTCCGCCCTCGATACCCCACTTCTGGAGGGTGCCGTCAGAGCCCTTGACGTCGATCCAGATCCACGAGTGCGGGTTGACCAGTTCGACTTTCGAGATCGTGCCCCGGAGGACGAGCGGCTTGTCTTCGCTGAAGACCGTGTTCCACGAATGATGGGCGCCCACCGTCGCCACGCCGACGCTGGCGATGACACCTATTAGTACTGTGACGAATCGGGCTTGCATACTTCGGCACTCCTCCCCGCTTGCCGAGACTCTACACCAGGGTCCGGGGAAGCTGGTCTATATTACCCGCCACGATGAACCCATTCGTCCGGAAGGCTTTCGGCGGCACGCTTGTACTTCTCGTTCTGGCGATTCCCGCATTCGGCCAGATTTTCACCGCGCAGCTGAGTGGCAAGATCACCGACACCAGCAATGCGGTATTACCAGGGGCAACGGTCACCGTCACCCAGGCTGAGACCGGCGCGGTCCGCACCGTCGTCACCGACGCCGACGGCTCCTACCTGATCTCGAATCTTTCGCCGGGCCCGTACAGGCTCGAAGTGGCGCTGCAGGGGTTCCGCACGTACGTCCAGACGGGCATCGTGCTCCAGGTCGCGGCGACGCCGTCCATCAACGTCTCGCTTGCACTGGGAGACGTGCAGGAGACCATCACGGTTCAGGCGGAGGCGCCACTGGTCGACGTGAAGAGCGCCGGCGTCAGCGAAGTCGTCGAGAGCCAGCGCATCGTGGAGCTCCCGCTGCAGGGACGCGACGTGACGAGCCTGCTGGTGCTCGCGGGCGCATCCGTCAACACGGGCAGCCCGAACAGCCGCAGCTTCGCGGGCGGCGTGAACGTGGCGGTCGCGGGCGGCCTGCCGTTCGGCGTGGCGTACCTGCTCGACGGCGCGATGCACAACGACTCGCAGAACAACGCGAACCTGCCGCTGCCGTTTCCCGACGCGCTCCAGGAATTCCGCGTGGCGACGACAGGGCTGACGGCGCAGAACGGCATGCACTCGGGCGCATCCGTCAACGCGATCACGAAGTCCGGCGCGAACCGCTTCTCGGGCAACCTGTTCGAGTTCAACCGCGATCGGCGCTTCAACGCGACAGATCCCTTCGCGCGCGTCGTCAACGGCAAGAAGGTGGATGACGGGCTGTCGCGCAACCAGTGGGGCGGGACTGTGGGCGGCCCGATCGTGCATGACCGGCTGTTCTTCTTCGGCGGCTACCAGGGGACCAACGTGCACCAGATTCCGTCGGGCAACATCGCGTTCGTGCCGACCGAGGCGATGCTGCGCGGCGACTTCACGGGGTTCGCGTCGGCCGCGTGCAACGGGGGCACCTCGATCCAGCTGCGTGCGCCGTACGTGAACAACCAGGTCAATCCGGCGCTCTTCAGCCCGGCCGCGCTGAAGCTCGTGTCGTACCTGCCGAAGGCCGACGATCAGCAGTGCGGTCAAGTGACGTACGAGCAGCCCGCGGACCGCAAGCAGGGACAGGGGGTCGGCCGCATCGACTATCAACTGAGCCAGAAGCACGCGCTGTTCGGCCGCTATATGGCGACGTTCGATCATGCGCCAGCGGCCTTTGGCCAGACGAACAACATCCTGACGCTTGCCGGCACGACGGCGCAGCCGGGCGCGGGTCTCGACAACCTCGCGCAGTCGCTGACGCTCGGCGAGACAACGGTGCTCGGCGCCAATTTCGTGAACGCGGTGCGCGTCGCGTTCAACCGCACGTCAATCCACCGGGGCAGCCCGCCGTTCTTCGACCCGGTCGATCTCGGCGTGAAGAACTTCTACAGCTATCACGAGGACGAGACGGTTTTCGCCGTGACCGGTGGCTTCAACATCTCCGCCGCGACGTCCACGACCGGCGTGTTCTGGACCAATTCGTATCAGGCTGCCGATGACCTGACGCTGATCAAAGGACGCCACCAGTTCGGCTTCGGCGCGAGTGTCGCCTACTGGAAGTCGTCGCAGACCTCGCACGCGCGCTCGGGCGGCAGCTGGATGTTCAACGGCACGATCACGGGCCGCGGCCTCTCGGACCTGATGGTCGGCGCGGTCGGGAGCCTCGAACACGGCGTGCCGAACCTGCTGATCATGGACATGAACTACATCGGGCTCTACGCGCAGGACGCGTGGCGTCTTGGCGACCGCGTCACGTTCAACTACGGCGCACGGTGGGAGCCGTACCTCGGCCAGCAGATGCTGTACGGCGGCGCGAACATCTTCAATCACGACAACTTCGTGAAGGGCGTCAAGAGCCAGGAGTTCGTCAACGCGCCGGCGGGGCTGCTCTATCCCGGCGATGCGGGGTTCCCCGACGGCAAGAGCGCCTACAACGTCAAGTGGCTCGACGTGTCTCCACGCCTCGGGCTCGCGTGGGACGTGACGGGTAACGGGCGCCTCGCGTTCCGCACCTCGTACGGCCTGACGTACGACTTCCCGAGCGGCGACTACATGAACATCAACGCGTCCGCGCCGCCCTGGGGGAACCGGTCGCTCATCACCACGACGGTCTTCGACGATCCCTACTCCGTCGTCGGCGGCAACCCCCATCCGATCGCCACGAACAGGAACACCGTCTATCCCGCGTTCGGCGCGTTCGGCGTCATGGATCCGAACATCAACCCGCCGCGCGTGCAGTCGTGGAACGTCACGCTGGAGAAGCAGCTCGGGACGAACTGGTCGGCGACCGTGAACTACCTCGGGCGCTACTCGGATCACCTCTGGGCGGAGGAAGCGCTGAACCCGGGCGTGTTCATGGGTCTCGGGGCGTGCACGATCAACGGCGTCGCGTATCCCGTCTGCAGCACGAACGCGAACCTGAACCAGCGCCGGAAGCTCACGCTGGAAAATCCGGGGCAGGGCGCGCTGCTCGGCTTCGTCGACGAGCACAACGACGTCGGCTGGCAGAAGTACAGCGGGCTGCGGTTCACGGGCACGCGCCGATCGTCCGTCCTGAGCCTGAGCGGCAACTACACGTACTCGACCTGCGAAGGGACCGCGACGCCCGGCAGCTTCCCGCAGATCGCCAGCGGGTACACCAACCCCGACAACCCGGACATGGACAAGGGGCACTGCGATCAGGACCGCACGCACCTGGCGAACATCACCGCCGGCTTTCAGACGCCGGAGTTCGGCAACAAGGCGCTGCGGATCGCCGCGTCGAACTGGCGCGTGAGTGGCATCTACACCGCGCGTTCGGGCCAGTGGCTCAACATCACGACCGGGGCCGACAACGCGCTGAACGGCCAGCTGCAGCAGCGGCCGAACCAGGTGTCGGACGACGTCTACGGCGCGAAGACGCTGAACAGCTACCTGAATCGCGCGGCGTTCGGCTCACCGCCGCCCGGCACGTTCGGGAACCTGGAATATCGCGCGGTGGAGGGGCCGGGCTTCTGGACGATCGACATGGCGTTCTCGCGGCTCATCGGGCTTGGCGGCACGCGGAACGCCGAGCTGCGCCTCGAGTCGTTCAACCTGACGAACCGCTTCAACTGGGGCAACCCGGCGACCAACCTCGCGCAGTCGCAGTTCGGCCGCATCACGACTAACGCCGGCGCGCAGAGGATCATGCAATTTGGCGTGAAGTACGGCTTCTAAATTTTCTCAGTGTGCCGCGGGCGCTTCGCTGCTCTTCAGATCCGACTTGTACTTCTCGGCCTCGCTCTGCAGGCGGCTGATCAGCGCGCTCGGGGTGAGGCCGAACACTGCGGCCAGCACCAGCGTGAACGGACGCTGGGTGATGTCGAAGATCGCCGCGAGCGGCGCCGCTGCCGCCGCCGTGGCGGTGTCGACGGCCGGCGTGATTTGCGCCGACAGCAGCGGTACGATGAGCGCTCCGCCGAGCGCGGCCAGCCCGCACAGCAGCGGCGTGTGCAGCAGGCGGGCGGCGGAGAGGCCGTAGTCCTCGACCGCGGTTTCCGTGGACGCGTCGAGATAGAGGCGATTGAACAGGCCGACGGTCGCGCCGATGAGGAAGTAGGCGATCGCGCTGGTGAACGCCGGCCGCGGGACCCCTGCCAGCACCGCGAGCGCGACGAGCTGATACGTGACGAGCGCCGTGAGGATGATCGTTTTCAGCAGCTGGTTGCGGGCCCGCACCAGCGCGAGACGCCGGTCGTCACGATACTCGTTGATCGCGCGGCGGACCTGGCGGATCAGCCGGCGCGCGATCAGGTCATCGGGCGGATGAAATGGCGGTGCGAGGCCCGCGACGGCGGACGCCGACGCCGGGACCACGCCCGCGGAGACGCCCGCGTTGAAGGCCAGCACGCTCGTCGCCCGCTGGAGCTGGTCGAGCAGCTGCTCGCGATTCTCGATGTTGGATCCCTGCAGCCGAAGCGTATCCCGCGTCGCCTCGGCGATCAGCTCGTCATACGCCGCGGAGAACAGCTTCTCCTCCTCGGCGCGATGCAATCGCTCCCACAACCTCACGTATCCGTAGCCGAGCGCCCACTCGAGCGAGGTGGTCATCACTCCGGATGCCGCAGCTGCGAAATCAGCCGCTGGCGTTCCTCGTCGGAGGCCGTGGACGACAGCGAGACGCCCAGCTCCTGTGCAAGCGCCTGCAGCTGGGTCTCGACGGATGGCGGCATCGGGTCGGCGCGCATCGTCTCCATGCGCGTCATCAGCTCCTTGTGAATCGACCGGTTGGCGCGATCGACCGGCAGGAACGCGATGACGGCAACGCCCATCGCGAGCCACGACACGCCGCCGACGATCAGCCCCGCCAGCACCGCGCGGATGCCGTCCAGGCCGAGGATGAAGATCGCGCCCGTGACGACGCCGATGACGATCGACCCCACCGGCGAGGTCACGATCAGGCCGGCCATCAGGTTCGCGCGCCAGCTGGCGTGGCGCGGTTCGGGTCGCGGCGCCGGTGACGCGTCAGGTTCCGTCGGCACGGCCGCGACTCTACCCGAACGGACCCGCCAGCCACAAGGCGCGAGCGGGTTTCCCGTGCAAGCCGTCGCAGGCGGCGCCGCTGGTGCCAGGGCTTGACTTTGTACTATTGAACTAGTACAAGTGTGCAAGTGGCTGGGGTGCTCACCGTCGACCCGCGCGACTCGACGCCGATCTACGCGCAGCTCGAGCGCGGCGTGCGCGCCGCCATTGCCACCGGCCGGCTCCGTCCCGGCGACCAGCTCCCGACCGTCCGTCAAATGGCGGTCGATCTCCAGGTGAACGCCAACACCGTGGCGCGGGTCTACGCCGAGCTCGAACGCTCCGGCGTCATCGAGACCAAGCGCGGCGTGGGCTCGTTCATCGCGGCCTCGCCCGCGCAGGCGCACCCGCCGCGCGAGCACGAGCGCCGCGTCCGCGTATTCGTCACCCGGGTCCTCTCCGATGCCGCCGCCCACGGCCTCACCGTGGACGATGTCATCGCGGGACTGCGCGCACATCGAAAAGGAGGAACGTAGATGGATCCCATTGCGCTCACTCGCCAGCTGTACCCGTCGGCCGCGCCCTCGGCGCCGACCAACGTCGTCGCCGTGGCGCTGCTGCTCGGGAGTCTCGTCGCCGGCGCGGCGGCGGCCCGGGCGTCGGGAAGCCCGGTCCCGCTGGTGGTCATGACGATCCTCGGGCTCGTGCTCATGCAGGCCCCGCGCGTGGCGCGGCAGTGGGAGCGCGCGGTCGTCCTGCGGCTCGGGCGCTTCGTCGGGCTGCGTGGTCCCGGCCTGTTCTGGATCGTGCCGTTCATCGACAACATCTCGTCCCGCATCGATCAGCGCACCATCACGACGAGCTTCGCGGCCGAGCAGACGCTCACGTCCGACACCGTTCCCGTCAACGTCGATGCCGTCCTCTTCTGGCTGGTGCACGATGTCGAGAAGGCGGCGCTGGAGGTGCAGGATTACGCGCAGGCGGTGAGCTGGGCCGCACAGACCGCGCTCCGCGACATCATCGGCCGGACGACGCTGACCGATCTGCTGCGCGGGCGCGAGCGCATCGAGGCGGAGCTGCAGCTGCTGATCGATCAGCGCTCGAACCCGTGGGGCGTCACCGTGTCGTCGGTCGAGATGCGCGACGTCGTCATACCGGGCGCGCTGCAGGATGCGATGTCGAGGGAGGCGCAGGCCGCGCGCGAAAAGCAGGCGCGGATCATCCTCGGCGAGGCGGAGAAGGAAATCGCGCACTCGTTCCAGGAGGCGGCGAAGATGTACCAGAACAATCCCACCGCGCTCCACCTGCGCGCGATGAACATGCTCTACGAAGGGCTGAAAGAGAAAGGCGCGATGATGATCGTGCCGAGCAGCGCGGTCGAATCGATGGGGATGGGAGGCCTGCTGGGCTCCGCCGCGCTGCGGCAGCAGTCGCTGTCGTCGGGGGAGACGGGCGGCCCTGGAAAAGCGGGGGTATGACATGGGGTTGTCGCGGGCGCACATCCTTCCGGCTATCGTGCTGGTCGCGAGCGCCACGGTGGTGGCGCAGAGTTCGGCTCCGGTTCCCCCGGCGCCCGTCGATCCGATCGCCGCGATTCTCGATGCCTCTCGAACGCACGAGATCGTCGCGATCTCGGATCCGCACGGAAACGTGCAGGTGCAGGCATTTCTCTTGTCGCTCATCCGCGATGCACGCTTCCCCGCCGCCGTCAACGATATCGTCATCGAAACGTTGAGCGCCCGCTACCAGGACGCGATCGATCGATTCGTCCGCGGCGACGATGTCGCGAGAGACGCGCTGCGAAAGGCCTGGGAAGACCACACCGTGCCGGGCACCGGCACGCAGGTGGAAGAGACGTTGCGCGCCGTGCGCGCCGTCAACGCCTCGCTCGCCAGCGACAGACGGCTGCGCCTGATTGCCGGCGATCCGCCAATAGACTGGGACAACGTCAGGTCCCGTGAGGATCATCGTCGCTGGATCGAGCTTCGAGACACCTATCCCGCCGATCTCATTCGACGCCAGGTGCTCGACCGTGGTCGCCGCGCGCTTGTGGTGTACGGGCAGGGCCACCTGCAGCGTCGGCAGATCGTCAGCAACTACGACATGTCCACGTGGCAGGCGCAGACCATCGTCAGCCTGCTCGAGCGAGACGCAGGCGCTCGCGTCTTCAACGTCTGGACGCTGCTGGACAGAAACGCGGAATTACCCGAGGTGGTCGCGTCGTGGCGTGTGCCGGGCCTCGCAATCATGCAGGGCACGACGCTGGGGGCTGCGGATTTCGGGAGGTATAACCGTGGACTGGGTGACGGGACCAGGTTCGCGGTACGCGACGGTCAGCTCATCCCGCTGCCCCGTGAAGCGTGGAAGACGATGCGGATGGAAGACCAGTTCAATGCGCTGCTCTATCTCGGCGCGCCATCGTCGATGACCGACGCACCGATGCCGGCCGTGCTGTGCCAGGACGCGACGTTCGTGAAGACCCGCCTTGAACGGCTCGCCCTCTTCGCGCCGCCTTTCGAACTCGACAATTTCAAGAAGGCGTGCGGGCCGGTCGGGCGGGAATAAACTGACGGCGATCCAGGCATGACCACTGCCCCCGCAGGGAGGTTCAGATGACACACGAAATGCAGGCCCGCCGGTCGATCGTGTCCGCGCTCGGCGCGGCTGTCGCCGCTTTCACACTCGGGCCGCGACCCGCCGGCGCCCAGACGCCCGCGACACGATTCCAACCCGCGCGTCATCAGCAGGATGCATGGCTCGACGCAATCGCGGGCAAACATCGCGTCTTCATCGACGCTTCCACGGCGCGCGGTGCGGGCGAGGCGATGCTCTACGCCAACAACCTGTACGTGGCCAACAAATCCGGCTACTCGCTTCCGGAAAACGACATCGTCGTGGTGGCGTGCCTCCGGCACTTCGCGACGCCGTTTGCGTTCAACGACGCGATCTGGGCGAAGTACGGAAAGGTCCTGGGCATGATGGTGGAGTTCACCGATCCGAAGACCAGGCAGGCGCCGTCGACGAACTTGTTGAACTCGGCCGAGTACGGCATGGCGCTCCCGAACCTCGGGACCACGATCGACTCGGTCGTGAAGCGCGGGACGCGCTTCGCGGTGTGCGACATGGCGACCCACTTTTTCGCGGGTGGGATCGCGGCGCAGGCTGGCGGGAATGGGGATGCCGTCTACAAGGAGCTCGTCGCGAACACGATCCCCAACAGCCACATGGTCGCGGCAGGGGTCGTCGCGGTGAATCGCGCGCAGGAGTACGGCTACACGCTGTTGAGCACGCTTTGAATTTGCCAGCTAATTCGTGGCCTTCCCGCCGGGCACGAACTGCGTCATGAAGATCAGCGAGTCGAGGAACTGCCTGTTCGTGACGTAGTCGCCGTGAATCGGCGCGTGGTACTCGACGTCGAGCTTCCGCAGGTTGATGTTGCCCGCCAGGTTCTGCAGCCACGGCGCGTGCCCCAGCGGCTCCCCTTCGATGACGTTGCGCGCGTCGTTCGGCATGTAGATATCGGGCTGCGTCAGGATCTTCCCGCCGGGGAAGTACAGCATCAGCATCGAGTCGGCGTGCGAGTTGTCACGTATGTGGTACATGTTCACCGTCATCATCGAGTCGCGCAACACGCCGGTGTCGTCGATCGCGGTGATCTTCGGCAGCTTGACGTTCCCCTTCTTCGCGAGGTCGTCGGGGTTGATCGTGTGCGGTCGGGAGAGCACGTCGTTGACGTAGGCGACGTTGCTCCGGTGCGTGACGATCTCCGTGATGCCGTTGGCCACGGCCAGGCGCACGCCGCCCGTGTGGTCGCCGTGGTGATGGGTGACGAGCAGCGTCGTCACCGGCTTGTTCGGCCGCAGCTCCTTCGCCTTCGCCAGCACGGCGCGCACGCGCTCGTCGTTCGGCGCCTCGATGAGCAGCATGTGATCCGAGAACTCCGCCAGCAGGCTCTTGTGCGTCGTCCCCTCGACGTACCACAGGCCCTTCGCGATCTCGCGCGCGGTCGTCATCGGCGGCGCCGGTGGTGCCGGCTGTGTCGCTGACCGGACGTTGGCGGGCGCGGCGAGGTTGCCGGCATCGGCATCGACGCTCTGCGTCAGGATGCGGACGTCGGCGCTGGGCCAGCGGTCGGTGCGGGTCGTGATGCGTGCCGGCAGCTGCAGCCCGCCGGCCGCCGCGTACTCTCCGAACAGCGTCTCGACCGCCGTGTCCCCCATCGTCGGGCTGTCGGTCATCTGGATGATGCGCGACGGCAGCTTCGTGCTGCTGTTGATGCCGAGCGTGAGCGTGACGCCGCCGCTCGTGATGTCCACGAGGCGTTCGGCGCCCTGCGTGCGCCCGTTCGCCAGCTTCGCGGACGGACCGAGCGCCGCGCGGACGAGCGTCAGCGGATGGCGGAGGTACTCCACCCGGCGCCCGGCGGCCTGGCCGCCGAACACGCGCGTGGCGCTGCCGTTGGGCGCGACGTTGAACGCGACGTCGCCGTCGAGCCCCTGGACGACGCGCTCGCCGCCGACGCCCTGGTAATACGGGTACTGCGACGCGCGGACCACCTCGAAGCGCCCACGCGTGTTGGCGAGGTCGTAGGTCCGCTTGTAGTCGCGAATCTGCCACGCGTCGGACTGCAGCCCGAGCTCGTCGTAGCGCAGCGACTGGCCGACGTTCAAGTCGTGGCCGCCGCCCTGCACGACGAGCGTCTTGACCGCGAGGATGCGGTCGCGCCCGCCCATCGCGGCCGCCGCATCGGCGACGATCTGCTGTTCCGTCGATTGCGCGCGCAACGCCGGCGCCAGCAGCGCCAGGGACGCGAGCACGACACCTATAGATCTGTACGTCATACGTTCTCCTCGTTCGCGACGGCCTAGCGCCTGAAGTCCGGCCACATGTCCCTGACGCCGGCGAGCCGCGTCAACGTGAGCGTGTTGCGCACCTGCTGCCCGTCCAGCGTCGTTGGCGGAAAGATGAGCGTAACCTGCGGCTCCTTGATCTCGAAGTTGCGCATGAACGACCCGCCGACGGCCGTCGGGTTCGCGGCGCCCAGCTGATAGTGGAACATCGTGCGGGTCTTCGGCTGCACGATGTAGGTGCCGTAATACGAGACCGAGCCCTGCCACGCGGCACGCGCTTCGTCCGGCGTGGGTGTCGGCCCGGCGAACGGCTTGCGGCCAGGCGGTCCCAGGTAGAGCACCGCCATGTGGCCCGTCGGCGTGTAGACGATGACGCTCGGGTCGCGGTAGGCGGGCCGGAGGTTCGTGCCCGCGGCGTTGAGGAGGCCGGCGCCGGTCCACTGCCAGAATCCGACAACGGGCTCCTGCCAGTCGGGCAGCGCCTCGAGCTCCGGGATCCGCTCCCACGTGGCCCTCGTGACCGCCCCGCCGCCGGCGGCCGTGTCGGCGAGCACCAGCTGCGTCCCCTTGCGTTCGAACGATCGCGTGAACCGCTGCCCCATGCGGCCGGGATCGAGATGGCCGTCGACGTGATACGACGCCGTCGCTCCCTCGACCGTCGTCGTGCCCCAGAACGCCTGGTACGTCGTGAACTGTTCCGAGGCGTTCAGCGTCGCGGGACGCGCGGCCTGCGACACGATCTCGATGACGTAGCCGTTGCCCGACTGGATCAGCATGCCGACCGGGTTCGGCACGCGCGCCAGCGATTGAGCGGAAGAACCGCGCTCCAACCCTGACAGCTGCCAGGTTCCAACGATTGGCTGCATCGCCGCCGGCGCGCGCTGGGCGCTCACGGACGGCGACAGCTGTGCGGCGAGAAGCGCGCCGAGGGCAACGACGACAACGCGCGTGGTGATCATCGCAAGGACCCTTCGAGCTGGAAAGTGGCGGGTAGCATACACCCGGGGCGAGCCCCGGTGTGGCGCCGGCGCAACAACACCGATGTGGCGCCGTGGCGCCGTTGCGCCACCGACGCGCTCGACCGCCGTCCTCCCGGCGCGCCCGCATTGGTACAGGCTTCGCAGCACCGGCGGTCCTCGTGCGCCAGCCTGACATCGAGCGCAGCCGGTATGTCCTGCTTGTCGTCGCAGCCCTTGTCGCGGCCTGCAACGAGCCGGCAAGACCGAGTCCCGTACCGCGCTCGCTGACCGTCACCGCTGCCGCGACGGGGACGCAGTACCAACTCTCTGCCGTCGCCGGCTTCTCCGACGGCAGCACGCAGGAGGTCACGTCACAGGCAGGATGGCGCTCTTCGGACTCGACGGTGGCGAGCGTCTCTGCGGCGGGACTCGTCACACCGCTCGCGAGCGGGTCTGCGGTGATTTCCGCCACATACCAGGGAGTGGCTGGAAGCATGGCGCTAACCATCGTCGCCCCTGCAGCTCCTTCTCCGCCCGGCCCCGCTCCGCCCGGCCCCGCTTCGCAGACCTACACCCTCTCGGGTGCAGTCAGGGCCACGCCGCTCAACGAAACCGTCGCCGGCGCCGGCATCGAGGCAATGCATGGCGGCCGTGTCGTCGCCAGCTCCACGACGGACGGCGGCGGGTTCTACACGCTCACGGGTCTGATCGCCCAGGAATACGTGCTGCGCCTGCGCAAGGTCGGGTACAACGCGCGAACCACCGACGTGCTCGTGTCGGCCGACACGACACGCGACCTCGTGATGGACCGCAATCACGTGACGCTGACGGGAATCGCGCGCGAGGCTGCGCCGTGCCTCGGCGCGCCACTCAATTCCGCGCTCGTGCAGATCCTGGACGGGCTGGATGCCGGGAAGTCGAGTCTCACGGATCGATCGGGATTGCAGTACGCCATCGCGGGGGTGTCATGGGGCGCGTTCCGTGTGCGCGTGTCAAAGGACGGGTACGGAACGTCGGAGACGACCGTGACCGTGCCAGCCACCGACATCGTCGACGGGCCGTTCACGCAGAACTTCGATCTTCGCCGAACGGCCACGCTGACGCTTTCAGGCGAGGTCCGGGAGCGGCGCACGGACAACGGCGCGCGGATAGCCGGCGTTCGCGTTGAAATCACGACCGGGCCGGATGCCGGACGGGCCACGATCAGCGACAGCCTGGGCCGATACCGGCTGGAGCAGCTGGCGGCCGCGGACGTGACGGTCCGCGCGACGCTGCCGGGGTTCTTCGACGAGCTGGTCACGACGCTGCTCTGCGTCGATCGGCAACTGGAGATCCGGTTGACGCCGGCGAATGCACGCCTCGAGGGAACGGTCTTCGACAGTACCTCCGCCCTGACGCCGCTCGAAGGCGCGATCGTGGAGATCGTCTCAGGGACAGGCGCGGGACAGACGGCGGTGACCGACGCCGGCGGCCGTTATTCGTTCACCGGTCTCTACGGCACGCTCACCGTGCGCGCGTCGAAGGCCGGCTACACGTCGGAGAATCACACCTTCACCGTCAGGGATCCGATCTCGTTCTGGAATTTCGGCCTTCGGCGACAGTGATCTCGCGACGCGTCTAGCGCGGACTTCGAATGTACGTGGCGCGAACCCTGTTGGGTTCGCGAGGCGAGCCTGACAAGGCTCGCCCCACGATTGGAATCCGCGCGACGACGTTCCGGAAGAGGCTGGGACTGAAATAAATCGGGCGGCGGCGACCCGCCAACAGGTGTAACATCCGCTCGCTGTGGCAGCCGGTTCAACGGCGACAGGAGGTTACGCCCAATGCGCCTGATTCCACTCGTTCCAGCGTTAATCCTCGTCCTGGCGGGACCGTTGGTCGCGCAGGAGTGGATCGAGTACGTCAGCAAAACGGACCTCTTCACGATCAATTTCCCCGCGCAGCCGACCGTGCGCGACATCACCTGGCACACGGAATACAACCTCGACATACCGGGGCACGTCCATGCGGTGGAGAGCGGCGGGAACCGCTACTCGGTCACGGTGGTCGATTACTCGGGCGTGCAGCAGATCCACGCCGATCGCGTAAAGGGCTGCACCTTGTACCCCGACCAGTGCAACAACCCGTACGTCGCCGAGCTGCGGGGAGCCGTGGACTACGCGACGTGGAATTTCCTGAAGAAGGACCCGAAGGTCACCTACTTCGCGTACGGGAACACGGACCGCATCGAGGCTCGCCGCATACAGCTCACCAATCCCGACAAGACCCGCACGTTCGCGCAGATGCTGATGCACGAGAACCGTCTCTACATCTTCGAGGCCACGGTGACCGCGACGTCGCCGTCGCCCGCGCTCTTTCAACAGTC
>DASQAX010000236.1:0-3700 GCA_035635535.1 Vicinamibacterales bacterium
GGACCTCACGACCGTACCACACGATGAAGCGTCTGGTCATCCTCGCGCCGAACTGGCTCGGTGACGCCGTCATGGCGCAACCGGCAATCGCCGACGTGCGCCGCGCGGCACCGGACGCCACGATCACCGTGGCCGCGCGGCCGGCGGTCGCGCCGCTGTTCGGTCTCGTCCCCGAGGTGGACGACACGATCGTCCTGTCAGGCCGCGCATCGATCGGCGACGTCGGGAGCTGGCGCGCGCTGGGCGCCGAGCTGGCCGGCGAACGGTTCGACACCGCGCTGCTGCTTCCCAATTCCATGCACGCCGCGCTCATGGCGTCGCGCGCCGCGATCCCCGAGCGGTGGGGATACCGCGCGGGATTCCGCGGCGGCCTGCTCACGCGAGCGGTTCAGCGCACAGCGGGGCTTCATCAGGTCGAGTACTACCAGCAGCTCGTCCACGCGCTCGGATTTCCGAACGGGCCGATCGAGCCACGCGTCGTCGTTGGGCCGGCGCCCCGGCTCGCGGGTGTGCGGCTGTTGAGCGAGGCCGGCTGGGACGGACGAGCGCCGCTGGTGGCGTTCGCACCGGGCGCGGCGTACGGTGGCGCGAAGCGCTGGCCGCCAGCGTCGTTCGCCGATCTCGCTGGTGCGTTCGCCAGCGACGGCATCGCGTGCGTGATGATCGGCAGCGCGGCGGATGCGTCCACAGCGGAAGACATAGGGCGAGCCTTCAGGGCTCGACTCGGGTTCAGCGATGCTCAAGTCCGGGCCGGCGACCCTCAAAGGGCCGTCCCACGCGACGCGCGATTGCACAACCTTGTCGGTCGCACCGACCTGCCGGCGCTCGCTGGCGTCCTGACGCATTGTCGCGCGCTCGTGACCAACGACTCGGGCGCGATGCACCTTGCGGCCGCCGCCGGGGTCAGCGTCACGGCGGTGTTCGGTCCCACCGACGAGTGGGTCACGCGGCCGATGGGGGACGCTCACGTCGTGATCACCCATCAGGTCTGGTGCCGGCCGTGCATGTTGCGCGAGTGCCCGATCGATCACCGCTGCATGCGCGGCATCCGCGTGGCGTCGGTGCTCGAGGCCGCGCGAAGAACCCTGTGACACGTCGAAACAGCCTGGGGCAGGCGTCCGCGGTGTTCCTCGATCGCGACGGCACGATCATCGAGGACGTCGGCTATATCGACAGAATCGATCGTATCGCGCTGATGCCGTGGAGCGTGGACGCGATCCGCGCCCTCAATCGCGCCGGCCTGCCGGTCGTGGTCGTGACGAACCAGTCGGGCGTCGCCCGGCGGTATTTCAGCGAGCGCTTCGTCGAGGAGGCGCACCAGGAGCTCGATCGGCGACTGGCCGCAGGCGGCGCGCACATCGACGCGTATTACTATTGTCCGCACCACCCGGACGGCACGGCGCCCGAGTACCGCCGGCACTGCGAGTGCCGGAAGCCCGGGCGCGCGCTCGTCGATCGGGCGGCGCAGGATCTCGGCCTCGATCCCCAGCGCTCGTTCGTCGTCGGCGACACGTGGCTCGACATCGGGCTGGCGCGGGCGTCCGGTGCGCGCGGCGTGCTGGTGCGCACCGGCGCGGGCGCGATCGAAGAGGCAAGGCCGAAACCGGACCTCAGCGCGGACGCGGTCGTGGACAACCTCGCGGCCGCGGTCAGCTGGATTCTGTTGAATCGGCAATTGAGTCCGCAATCCGCAATCCGAGATCCGCAATGTTGATAGCCCGTTCCATTCATCCGCTGCCGGGCGAGGCCGAGCGCAGGGAGCGCCTGCTCGCCCTCGTCGACGGCTTCTCGAGCCGCCGCGTGCTCGTGGTCGGCGATCTGATCGCCGACGAGTTCATCTACGGAGAGATCGCGCGCGTGTCACGCGAGGCCCCGGTCCTCATCCTGAAGTACGACGCGACCGAGATGGTGGCGGGCGGTGCGGGCAACGCCGCGAGCAACGTGGCCGCGCTCGGCGCCCGCGCGCGGCTCGTGGGTCTGGTCGGCGCCGATCCCGAAGGCCGCCGTCTCCTCTCGAGCTTTCACCGCGGGGTCGATCGCGCACATGTCGTTCGTGCGCGTCAGTACCGCACGCCCGTCAAGACCCGCATTCTCGCAGGCGGCGTACACGCGGCCCGCCAGCAGGTCGTCCGCATCGATCGCGACGCCGATTGGCCGCTCGAGAAAGCGATCAGCGCCGCGCTCGCGAAGCGGATCGAGCCGGCGCTCGAGGCGTGCGATGCCGTCCTGCTGTCCGACTACGGATCCGGGCTCGTCACGCCGGTCCTCGCGGAAGCGATTCGGCGCGCGGTGGCGCGCCGCGCGCGGCGGCGGCCCATTCCCGTACTGCTCGATTCGCGCTACCGTCTCCTCGACTACCGCGGCCTCACGACGTGCACGCCGAACGAGTCCGAGGTGGAGGCCGTGCTCGGCATCCACATCGGCGACGATGGCGAGGCGCTGGAGCGCGCGGGGCGGTTGCTGCTGCGGCGCACCCTCATGCAGGCAGTGCTCATCACCCGCGGCAGCCGCGGCATGGCGCTGTTCCAGCCGAGGCAGCCGACGGTCCACGTGCCGATCTTCGGATCCGATGAAGTGACCGACGTCACGGGCGCGGGAGACACCGTCATCGCCACATTCGGCCTCGCGCTCGCCGCGGGCGCCTCGTTTTATGAAGCGGCCCGCCTGGCCAACTATGCGGGCGGCCTCGTCGTCATGAAGCGCGGCACGGCCACGGTGTCGCCGCAGGAGCTCATCGACGCGGTGACGAGCGATCACGACACGGCGCTCGAGAGCTGGGCTCAGGAGGGACCGGCGCAGGGACGGCGGGTGCAGAGCTAGGGATTCGGGATTCGGGATTTGGGATTGGGGATTAGTTTAGGGATTAGGGATTAGGGATTGGAGCAGAGAGCAACCGTGGTGGTGTCGGAAGCGGAGCTCGTTGAGGTTGTCGCGCGCGATCGTGCGGCCGGGAAGACGATCGCGTTCGCGAATGGTTGCTTCGATCTCCTGCACGTCGGTCATGTGCGATATCTGCAGGCCGCGGCAGCTGAAGGCGATCGACTGATCGTTGCCGTCAACGACGATCGGTCGGTGGCGGCGTTGAAAGGCGAGGGACGTCCGATCCTGCCAGCGGCCGACCGCGCGGAGCTCGTCGCCTCGCTCCGCGGCGTCCACTACGTCGTCCTCTTCGAGGGTTCGAATGTCGAACGCCTGCTGAAGCTGGTGAAGCCTGACGTGCACTGCAAGGGCACGGACTACACGGTCGATTCGGTGCCCGAGCGCGCCGTCGTTGCAGGCTACGGCGGCCGCATCGCCATCGTCGGCGATGTGAAGACCCATGCAACGCGCGATCTCCTCGCGCGCATTCAGGCGTCGCGGTGAGCCGCTTCCTGATCGTGCGCCTGGGCGCATTGGGCGACGTCGTGCACGCCATTCCGGTGGCCGCGGCGCTGCGGCGCGCGTATCCGACGGCGCGCATCGACTGGCTCGTCAGCGCGAGGCACCGCGAGATTCTCGATCTCGTGCCGATCATCGATCGCCGTCTCGCCATCAGCGATCGCGCCTGGGGGACGGGTGTCCGTACCGCGGAAACACAGGCGCAAGGACACCTGTCGCCCACACGGTCGCTTCTCGCCGCGATCCGCGAGCTGCGGCTTGCGCGCTACGATATCGCGATCGATCTGCAGGGTCTGATCAAATCGGCAGTTCTGGCGCGGAG
>DASQAX010000237.1:0-5400 GCA_035635535.1 Vicinamibacterales bacterium
ATCCCGTCATCAACGCGTCGATCGACGGCGAGAACGTGGTGTACAGGAAGGACATCAACCTGGGCATCGCGGTCGCGCTGGACGAGGGGCTGATCGTGCCGGTCGTCAAGAATGCGGACGAGAAGAACCTGCTCGGCCTGAGCCGCGCCATCGCGGACGTCGCGGAGCGCGCGCGCTCGAAGCGGCTGAACCCCGACGAAGTGCACGGCGGCACCTTCACGATCACGAACCCCGGCCAGTTCGGCGCCCAGTTCGGCATGCCGATCATCAACCAGCCGCAGGTCGCCATCCTCGGCGTCGGCACCATCGAGAAGCGCCCTGTCGTCGTTGACGACGCGATCGGCATCCGGACGATGGCGTATCTCACGCTGGGGTACGACCATCGGCTCGTGGACGGCGCGGTGGCGGACCAGTTCATGGCCGACGTGAAGGAACAGCTGGAGTGCTTTGACCCCAACGACTGCTGAGGCCTCTCCGGCGGCGACGTCTGCAACGGGCACGGCCCTGGAGGTCCGCCGCCTCGGGGTGGTTCCGTACGGCGAGGCGCTGGAGATGCAGAAGGCGCTCGTCGAGGAGCGCCGCGCCCGCCGTGTTCCAAATCTCCTTCTTCTCCTCCAGCATCCGCCGGTGATCACGCTTGGCGTGCGGGGCAGCAGCCGCGCGCACGTCACCGCGAGCGAGACGCTCCTCGCCAGCCGCGGCATCGACGTGCACGACGCGGGGCGGGGCGGCGACGTGACGTATCACGGGCCGGGACAGATCGTCGGCTATCCCATTCTCGATCTGCGTCCGGACCGCTGTGACGTTCACCGCTACGTCAGGGATCTCGAGGACGTGATGATTCGCGTGTGCGCGGACTACGGGGTCGCGGCCGGCCGGGTTGCCGGGATGTCGGGCGCGTGGGTCGGCTCGGACAAGATCGGCGCGATAGGCGTCCGCATCTCGCGATGGATCACGAGCCACGGCTTCGCCTTCAACGTCAACACGAGGCTCGACGACTTTCAGCTGATCGTGCCGTGCGGAATCGCGGACCGCGGCGTGACGTCGCTCCAGAAGCTGACCGGACGCGCGCTGTCGATCGGGGAGGTCGAGGACCGCATCACTCGCCGGTTCGCTGAGGTGTTCGAGAGTATGTGAGCCCCGCGTCGTCCACGCCGCGACCCGCGACCGCCGTCACCTCGATCCGCACGTTGTTCCAGGTCACGACATCGCCGACCGCGGCGGGGCGCCCGAGCAGCGCGAGGACCAGCCCGCTGATCGTCTGAACCTCCGGATGCTCCAGCGACCGGCCCACGGCGTCGCCGGCATCCTTCAGCCTGACCGTGCCGCGGACCAGCAGCCTGCCCGAGGGGTCGCGCCAGATCGGCGTGCGTCCGCGTCCCTCGTCGATTTCTCCAACGACCTCCTCGAACAGATCCTCGATCGTGACGATGCCGGCGGTGCCGCCGTGTTCGTCCATGACGACCGCCATCTGTGCTCGCATCGGGCGCATCGCGTTCAGCACTTCGTCGAGCGCCATCGCCATCGGCACGTAGGGGACCAGGCGCGCGTCGGTCCTCGTGATCGGTTGATTGGACACCACGTGGCGCAGCAGGTCCTTGATATGCACGCTCCCGACGATGTTGTCGGGATCGCCCGTATGGACGGGAAAGCGCGTGTGCGGCCGGGTCCGGACGATGTTGCGGATATCGTCGGCGGTCGCGCCGACCTGGATGCTGACCAGGCGCACGCGAGGGACCATCACCTGGCCGGCCGTGAGGTCGCCGAACTCGAACAGCTCGCTGAGAATGCGGCCCGACTCGCCGCGGAGCAGCCCCTCGTCCTTGCTTTCCTGGATGATCAGCTGCAGTTCCTCGGTGCTGTGGTACCGCTCTTCTTCGGCCACTTCGCCGCTGATGCCGATGGCCCGGATGGTCATCGCGCGGAGGGCGTCGAGCACGACGACCAGCGGCAGGATCGCCTTCTCGATGGCCTCGATCATCGGCGAGACCCACATCGCCGTCCGTTCGGCGCTCTGCAGCGCCAGCGCTTTCGGCACCATCTCGCCTATGACGAGGTGCGCGTAGGTCAGGATGGAGACCGCGACGACGCTGCCGACGGTGTGCGCGGCGACCCATTTCGTCACGTTGAGTGGCTCGAGCCACGCGGCGACCCATGCGGCGACGGCATGTTCGCCGTACATCCCCAGGCCGAGGCTTGCGAGCGACACGCCAATCTGGGTGGTTGCCAGGTACCTGTCGCGCCTCTTCACGCCGTCGAGGATGCGAACGACCCGGCGGGCCAGCGTGTTGCCGTGCGAGGCGACTCGCTCGATGCTCGCCCGCGGGACGCCGACGATTGAAAACTCCGCTGCGACGAAGAGCGCGTTGGCCAGCAGCAGCGCGAGGATGACGCCGACCGTGAACAGGACCTCGGTCACGACTGTTCCTCGTCCCCGTCATCCGTCCGAACGCGGTGCGCCACGGCCGACACGAGCGCGCGGCGCCTGACGTCCTCGACCTCGAACTCGAAGTCGCCGGTGACGACCCGTTCGCGCGGCGTCGGCAGGTGGCCGAGCGCCTCGGTGATCAAGCCGTTGACCGTCGTGGCGCCTGTTTCCCATTTCGTGTTGAGGAACGCCGCGGCATCGTCGACCGGCATCTGCCCCGGCAGGCGGAAGCGGCCGTCGGGGAGCGTTTCGGCGACCGGCTCGCCCGCCTTGAATTCGTCGCCGACGTCGCCGAGCAGTTCCGCCAGCACGTCTTCGAGCGTGATGAGGCCGGACGTTCCACCGAACTCGTCGACGACCAGCGCCTGGTGCGTGCGGCGCTCGCGCAGGTGACGCAGCACGCGATCCGCGGTCACGCTTTCGTGGACCGTGGCAATCGGCCGGATGATCCCGTCGAGCGTTTCGCTCGAGGTGTTGCTCACGAGCCAGCGCCCGAGATCCTTGGTGTGCAGCATGCCGACGATGTTGTCGATCGAATCGCGGTAGACAGGCAGCCGGGAGTAGGGGCTCTGCGAGACGAGCCGGATCACCTCGTTGAGCGGCGTCCCGATGTCGATCGCGGAGATCTCCGGCCGCGGCACCATCAGCTGCTTTGCCTGGCGCAGGTTGAGGCGGAGCGCGCGGCGCAGGCGGCGGTGCTCGTCAGGCTCGAGGAGGCCGCCGTCGCGGCTCTCGGCGAACAGGAGCTCGATTTCCTCCGGCGAATGGATGTGCCGGTGCGCCCTCGGCGGCGCTCCGACGAGGCGGCGCAGGACGAGGCCCGTCGCGTTCAGCCAGGTGATGAACGGCCGGTACAGCCACATCGACGGCGCCATCGGCACCACTGCGTAGAGGGCCGCCGGCGTCGGGTATCGCAGCGCGAGGGAACGGGGGACGAGCTCCGCGAATATCACCTGCGCGACGGTCAGCAGCAGCAGGACGATGACGATCGATGTCGTCCGGGCCGTGCTCTCCTGGATCCCGGCCCAGGCGACCCACGGCGTGAGCGCTTCGGCGATGGTTGCCTGGGCGTACGCGCCGAGGACGAGTCCGGACACGGTGATGCCAATCTGGCAGGCGGCGATGTAGCGCTCGAGCAGGACGGGGCGCTCGAGGATCGGCATCAGCCAGCAGGCGAGGCGGTTGTCCTCCTCGGCGAGCTGGCGGATGCGGCTCCGGCGGGCGCTGACGGCGGCGAATTCGGCGGCCACGTATACGGCGTTGACGAAGATCAGCGCCGCGACCACCAGGATGGCTACGAGAACCAACGGCCCCTGTATTTTGCACGTATTGCAACGTTGAGTCGGCTCGTCACCGGGGTCTGACCCCGGAACGGGCCGCTATCGGGGTCTGACCCCTTGGGGAATGCGCCGGGAATAAGACCGAATCGGTCGGTGTTCTACCTGTCAACGAGGACGGATATGAACAGGACCGAGGATCAGCAGCTCGTAGCGAGGCTCCAGGCGCGCGACGAGACCGCCGTGCAGGAGCTGGCAGAGCGTTACGGCTCAAGGATTTACCAGCTGGCGCTGCGCCAGATGAAGAACCAGGAGGACGCCGAGGAAGTCACCCAGGACGTCCTGATGAAGGTCTATCGCAAGATTGACGCGTTTCGCGGCGACTCCGCGCTGTCGTCCTGGATTTACCGCATCACGTTCAACACCGCGATGTCCCGGCTGAGGACGTCGAAGCTCGCGCGGGCAGCTCAGCAGCACGACCGGAACCGCGACAGCGAGGACGAGATCCTGCGCGCCACCCGCGAGCCGGTGGACTGGTCGAACATGCCGGACGAGGAACTGCTGCGCGCACAGCTTCGCCGCGCCGTCGTGGCGGCGATCCAGGACCTGCCCGAGATCTACCGGGTGCCGGTCGTGCTGCGCGACATCGAGGGGCTGAGCACCGAGGAGGCGAGCACCCGGCTGCACGTGAAGGACCAAACGCTCAAGTCGCGGCTGCATCGCGGCCGGCTGATGCTGCGGGCGCGGCTCCAGGCGTTTACCAGCGGGCTGACGTTACATCGGCAGACACCGGCGTTTTCGGCGTAGGGCCGGCCGGGTCACCGCGTAATGGCCGGTTCCGCGGCCAGGCGGGCGGCGAACTCGAGCGCGAGCGTCGCCACCCGCGCCGTGCCGGCCTTGTCGATCTTCTGCCAGTCGTCGGTCGGACGGTGATAGTCGGCGTGAAACCCGGTGAAGAAATTCACCGCGGGGACGCGCGCCGACAGGAACGACGAGTCGTCGCTTCGCCCCGCCCCGGGTCCCTCCTGCCTGACGTCGATGCCGCCGGTCGCCTGCGCGGCCGCCATCAGATCGGTTTTCAGCGCCGTGTTGTCCAGCCCGCTGACGTCGACGGCGCCGCGCGAGCGCCCGATCATGTCGAGATTGAGCATCGCAACCGTGTCGCCCATCGACACCGGCGGCGACGCCACGTAATGCGCGGAGCCGAGCAGGCCGCGCTCCTCGCCCGCAAACGTGACGAAGATCAGCGTGCGGGGAAAGCGGCCGCGGTCGGCCATCGCCGCGCGCGCGATTTCGATCACCGAGGCAGTCCCCGACGCGTTGTCGTCGGCGCCGTTGTGAATCTCGCCCGCGCGTTCCGGCGTCATCGAGAGCCGTCCACCGAGGCCGACGTGATCGTAGTGCGCGCCGATCACGATCGCTTCGTGAGCCTTCGCTGGATCCGATCCCGGGATCACGCCGACAACGTTGCGAACGGTCCTCCGGTTGTGCGCGATGAACTCGGTGTAATCGACGGTTGCGTCCTTGATCGCCCTCGACCGCGGCCGGAGATCGCGATCGATCTGCAGCGCGAGCGCATCGAGTCCCCACGCGTCGAGCAGCGGCTGCATCTCGGTGCGGCGGACGCGCACCACGGGCATGCCGGCTTCGTCGAGATCGGGCACCGCGTCGAACGTCTTGAACAACGCCTGGGCC
>DASQAX010000238.1:0-15436 GCA_035635535.1 Vicinamibacterales bacterium
ACCCGTGCCGTGAAGATTCTCGTTTCGTGGCTGCGCGACTTCGTCGACGTCACCGCGTCTCCCGAGGAGATCGCGAAGACGATGTCCGTGCGCGGCTTCGCGGTCGAGGGTCTCGAGCACATCGACTGGAACTCGTCGGAAAGCAGAATCGCGAAAGCGGACGCGGTCATCGACTTCGAGGTCACCGGCAACCGGCCCGACTGCATGTGCGTCATGGGGATGGCGCGCGAGATCGCCACCGCCTTCAACCTGCCGATGCGGCGTCCGGTCGCGCGCGGCAAGTCGGGCGACGAGGAAGACGGCTCGTCGCTGCGCCTGGCGTCGCTGAAGGCGGTCGACAAATCCGACGTCGACGTCGTGATCGAGAACCCGGATCTGTGCCCGCGCTACGCAGGCGCCGTCGCCGACGTGACCATCGGCCCGTCGCCCGGCTGGATGCAGGCGCGGCTGCAGGCGGCCGGTGTCCGCCCCATCAGCAACATCGTCGACGTCACCAATTACGTGCTGCTCGAGATGGGCCAGCCGATGCACGCCTTCGACTTCACGAAGCTCGCCGGCGCGCAGATCGTCGTCAGGACCGCACGCGCCGGCGAATCGATCAGGACGCTCGACGGCCAGATGCGCGAGCTCGCCGGCGACATGCTGGTCATCGCGGACGCCGAGCGTCCGGTCGCGATCGCCGGGGTCATGGGCGGCGCCGAGTCCGAGGTGGCGGACGGGACGACGGTGATCGTCCTGGAGAGCGCGTATTTCAATCCGCTCTCGGTGCGGCGCACCAGCAGGAAGCTGACGCTCAAGACCGAGGCGAGCATGCGGTTCGAGCGCGGCCTGGATCCCCGCCTGCCCGTCACTGCCATGGAACGCGCCTGCGCCCTGCTCGAGACCACCGGGGCGGGACGCGCGCGCGGGACGATCGTCGATCGCTACCCGGCGCGGGTCGAGCCGCGAAGCGTCCGGCTGCGGCGCGCGAAGATCGCGGGACTGCTCGGCGCCGAGGTGCCCGACGCCGACGTGAAGCGCATTCTCGAGAGTCTCGGGTTCACGCTCCGGGACGGCACCGACGGAGGCTGGGACGTGAACGTCCCGACGCGCCGCGTGGACGTCACGCGCGAGGTGGACGTCATCGAAGAGGTCGCGCGGCACTACGGGTTCGACAAGCTGCCATCGACGTTTCCGCCGCTCGCGGCCGCACCGCCTCCGATCGATCCGCGAATCGGCCGCGCGCGCCACCTGCGACACGTCATGACCGCGGCGGGATTTTCCGAGGCGATGACGTTCGGCTTCGTCGCGTCCGCGGCCGCCGCGCCGTTTGCCCCCGAGGGCGAGCTCGTACCGATCGCGAACCCGTTGTCCGAGAACTTCGCCGTGCTCCGGCCGTCGGCGCTGCCGAGCCTGGTCGACGCCGTGGCGCACAACCGGCGGCGCGAGCAGCGTGACGTGCGCCTGTTCGAGGTGGGCGCGCGCTTTTCACGCACGACCGGCGAACGCCGATCGCTCGCCTGCGCCTGGACTGGCGCGGCAGGCGCCGAGCACTGGAGCGGCGGCGCGCGCGAGGTCGATTTCTTCGACATGAAAGGGATCGTCGAGCGGATTGGCGATTCGCTGCGGCTCGAGCTGACGACCGCAACGCATGGGGAGACCTGGCTCGTTGCGGGCCGCTCCGCCGCCGTCATGGCTGGCGGGACGCGTGTCGGCGTGGTGGGACAACTGGCGCCGGCGATCGCCGAGGCGCATGGGCTGCCCTCGAACGACCCGGTCTACGTCGCCGAAATCGATCTCGACACCGCCGACGCCGTCGCGCCGGCGGAAGAGGCGCGCGTCGAGGCGCTGCCGCGCTATCCGTCGGTGACGCGCGACATTTCAATCCTGATCGACGCGACGCTTCCTGCCGATTCGGTGCGCGCGACGATTCGCGACGCGGCGCCGCCGACGCTGGTGCAGGTCCGCGAATTCGATCGCTACCAGGGGAAGGGCGTGCCGGAAGGCCAGGTGAGTCTCTCGATGCGTCTCACTTTCCGGGCATCTGACAGAACACTCACCGACGCCGAGATTCAGACCGCCATGGACGCGATCCTCGCGGCTCTCAGAGATCGGCACGCCGCACAGCAGCGTTAGCGGTCCATCCACGATCCACCATCCACCATCCAGCACCGTGCTACCATCTTTCCGCGACAATCTTTCGACACGAGGAGCGGATGACAAAGCAGGCGGCGCTGCGTGCGGTTGATCTCGAGCCGATCGATCGTCTCGAGGAGAAGATCACGTTGCTCGTGGCGATGGTGAATCGCCTTCGCGGGGAGCAGGCGAGAGCCGCCGACGACAACGCGCGGCTCACGCAGGAGATCGACGTGCTGCGCGCGCGCCTCGCCGATTCGGACGGGGTCACCGGCGAACTCGCCGCGCTGCGCGGCGAACGGGAGCTGATTCGCACACGGGTGACCGACATGCTCGATCAGTTGGAGCACCTGAATCTGTGAGCGTGGTGACCGTCGAAATCGCCGGACATCGATACCCGATCCGGAGCGATCTCGACGAGCGCTACATCGCCGAGCTCGCCGCGTACGTCGATCAGAAGATGCGCGCGGCGGTCACCTCGGCGCCCGAGAGCGATATGCTCGGGCTCGCCATCCTGGCCGCGCTCAATATCGCCGACGACGTGTTCCGCGCGCGGCAGCAACAGTCGAGCGCCAGCGGCCAGCTGAACGAGCGGGCGGTCCGGCTGGAACGTCTCGTGGATGACGTTTTAGCGCAAATGACCGCTAAACAAGCAGTTAGCGCATCTTGACCCACCCCTGACCGCACGCTAAGATCGCCAGGTCCTGCTTTGCTCGTGATGGTTTTCGGAGGCTCGTCTGAGCCAACGTAAAACCCAAGCGAGCCGCGAGGTCGCGCGTTGTGCATGCCTCTGTTTTGAGGAAGCCTGAAGCGCGGCTGATAACAGTGGCTCCACCTGCTTTTGCAGGTTCATTCGACCTCCCCACACGGCAAAGCGGGCACCCTACGCTCCCACCGACAGCTGGCTGCTGGCAGCGTGCAGCTGGCAGGCGCGGGCCGCTTCGATTGCAGCCGGCTGCCAGCTCGTGACTAATCGCACCGTTTCAGACATCGGCGAGCACGCGCTCATCTCCCGCATCACCGCGCGGTTCGCCATGCCACCCTGGGTCGTCGTCGGTCCCGGTGACGACGCGGCGGTCATTCAGCCCGAGCGCGGCGCGCTCGAGGTGCTGACCACCGACGCACTGGTTGAAGGGGTTCATTTCGATCGCCGCTTCGTGCCGCCGGATGCCATCGGGCATCGCGCGCTGGCCGTGAACCTCAGCGATCTCGCCGCGATGGGGGCGGCGCCGCGCGCGGCGCTGCTGTCGTTCGTGCTGCCGGACGACCTCGACGTCGAAGTCGTCGATGGCATCGTCGACGGGCTGATCGCGCTTGCTGCGCGGCATCGCGTGGCGCTCGTCGGCGGCAACATCGCGCGCTCGCCTCGAGTGGGCCCGGGGCAGGCGCCAGGCCCGCTGATGATCGATGTCACGGCGATCGGTTCGGTGAAGACACGCCGCGTGCTGACACGCGCCGGGGCGCGCCCCGGCGACGAGGTGTTCGTCACCGGCACGATCGGCGGCGCGACCGCCGGGCTGCGGTCGCTGCAGGCGAAGGCAGGCGGGGCGCACGAAGAGAAGTATCTTCGGCCCGAGCCGCGCGTCCGCGCGGGCCTGCTGCTGGGCCGCAACCGCGCCGCGACCGCGTGCATCGACCTGAGCGACGGCCTGGCCGACGGGCTGCGGCAGCTCGCCGCGGCGTCACGGGTCGGGATCACCGTGGATGAGGCATCGATTCCCATGGCTGACGGGGTCGCGGAATATCACAGCGACGACTACGAGCTGCTCTTCACAGTTCGTCCCTCGTCTCGGGGGCGCCTGAGGGCGGTGAAGAGCCGGGCCGGCGATCTGCCGATAACCCGGATTGGTATCGTGACCAGGGACACTCGCATCGTTCTGCGCACCGGCTCCGGCGACAGGGATCTTCCAGCAGGGTACGAGCATTTCCGGTGAAACGAATCCTTTCGCGCTCCAACTCGCATCGCCTCGTGGTCATGGTCGTCGTCATCGGCGCGCTGCTGCTGACGTACGAGGCGACGACGTTCGATCTGCTGCCGTGGGGCGCCGCGGCGCGCGTCGTCGATCCGAGCGCGCCGGTTCCTGGCGCGCGCCTGGACTTCTCCGCGACCGCGTACTGCAAGGGCACGACGACCGCGTCGGGCGCGCAGGTGCGGACGGGCATCGCCGCGGCCGACGACTCGATTCTCCCGGTCGGCAGCGTCGTCAACGTCGCCACCGACAACATGCGCTACAACGGTGTCTACACGATCATGGACACGGGGCCGCGTGTCCAGGGCCGGCTGCTCGACCTCTACATGTGGAGCTGCAAGGAGGCGCTGACGTTCGGCAGGAAGCCGATCCAGGTCACCGTTCTTCGGCTGGGATGGAATCCGCAGGCGAGCACGCCCGGGCTGATCGATCGCCTGTTCCGCCGCCGCGAGCGTGCGCGCGCCGAGGTCCCGCCGCCGGCCGCGCCGCCGCCGGTGGCCATCGAACCGCCGGTCGAAGAGACATCCGGTGAGGCGGGGGCCGAGCCCCCGTCATCACCGGTCCTGCACGAATCGTCTACGTTTTCTGCTGATCCTTCGGCTTCTCTGGCGCCCGCTCCTTGATCTCGATGCGGCGTCCGCGCCGCACGTCGAACGACGGCGCCTGCAGCACGATCTCGAGCACGCCGTTGTTGAACGTCGCCTTGGCGCTGTCCCCGATCGCGCCCTGCGGCAGCGGCACGACGCGGCAGAAGCTGCCGTAGCTCCGCTCGCTGCGGAACACGCCGTCACGCTCTTCTTCGTGGTCGTACCGCCGCTCGCCGCGAATGGTCAGTTGATCGTCCGCGATGTCCACGGTGATGTCGTCCTTCGACAGCCCGGGGACGTCCGCGCGGACCACGAGGTCGTTGCCGCGCTGGAAGACGTCGATGGCCGGCGACCAGTCCGAGGGACCGAACACGTTGTCGGTCGTCCACGGCTGGGTGGTGCCACCGCCGCTCCACACGCTGTTGAATGCACGATCGAGCTGATCCTGCATCTGGCGCATCCACGCGAAGGGACCGGACGTGTCCCGATCCCAGCGGCTCATCTCGCCGCCCTGCCGCGTGCGCCGCGTCGGAACGGATTGTTCCGTTGGACGGTCCTGCTTCGCAGAACCCTGATTTGCCATAGCGTTCCTCCTACCTGACAGTCACCGGCTGGTCGAGGCGGATGCGGATGATCGACCCTGCCGGCAGTTCGATGTCCTTGCCTTCGGTTGCCGCAATGGCGCCGCCCGCGCCGATGACCGCGCCGAGAATGGCGCCCTTCAGGCCGCCGAGAATGCCGCCCACGACGGCGCCCGCGCCCGCGCCGATGCCCGCGGTCCCGGCTTCCTCGCGGATGCCGCCGCTCTCGAACACATTGGTCGCCATCGCGCGCGTCGGGTACGTGCGGCCGCGAACCGTCAGCTCATCGAACGACAGCGTCAGGCTGCCGGCGCGATGAAGGCGATCCGCGGGGTCGACGGCCGAGACCACGCCGCGAACGTTGGAGCCTGCAGGGATCAGCACGTTGCCGTTCTGCATCAGGTCGGCGACGGTCGTCGCTTCGAACCGCTGCTCGACCTTCGCGGTCTTCGAGCTCAGCGTCGTGCCGAGGCGCACGTCGAGCTCCTGTCCTGATGGAACCACGCCGTACGCGCTGCTGTTGACCTCGGTCGGTGTCGTATTCGCGGTCGTCGAAGGCGCATTGGACGTCGGCGGCACGTACACGGGCGCGCTCGTGCTGCCCGAGGTGCCGCTGGTGGTCGCTCCGCACGCGACGGTGCCGATAACGCTCGCAAGAGCGACGATCCGAATCACTGCTGGCATTGGTCCTCTCCCTCCTGCATCGATAGACAGACGCGCAGGTACGGACAAGAGGAAGCAACGCCAGTGCCTGAGACGTCGGAAATGTAGAGGCGGACCCGCCGAAGCCCCTGGCGAAAGGCGGCAGGTCCGCCGTTAATGCGAGGGCTGAGGTGTGGTGCTGCTCTTCTGCAGGAGGTCGCGGACTTCGTCGTCTTCGGTTTGAACGAAGTCGAGGTACCACTGGCCGACGGCCGAGAACGGCTCGGGCATACGCGCGCACACGACCTCATCGGCGACCGCCGCGATCTCGCTGCACGTCTGCCGCGCGCCAACCGGCACGGCCACGATCACGCGCGATGGCCCATGCATGCGCACCGCCTGCGCCGCCGCACGCATCGTCGACCCGGTGGCGAGGCCGTCGTCCACGAGAATGACGATGCGGCCTGCCAGGTCGGGCGCGGGCCTGTCTCGGCGGTACGCGCGCTCGCGGCGTTCGAGCTCCTCGGTCTCCTCGCGCGCCACGCTTTCGATGGCGCTCTCGGGAATGCCGTACCACCGCACGACGTCGTCATTGAGCACGCGGACGCCGCCCGATGCGATGGCGCCCATGGCGAGCTCGCGGTGACCAGGTGTGCCCAGCTTGCGCACGAGAAAGACGTCGAGCGGCGCGCCGAGCGCGGAGGCGACCTCGTATGCCACGGGTACGCCGCCGCGCGGCAGCGCGAGCACGACGACCTCGTCGCGGCCGGCGTACGACCGCAGGCGCGAGGCGAGCACGCGGCCAGCGTCTCGCCTGTCCATGAACGGCTGTCGATCGTCCATCGGCGGTGTCATGTCAGCCTCTCAGATGCCGGGCGAACCAGTCGAGCGCCAGCCGCTGCACCTCTTCCAGCGTGCCCGGTTCCTCGAACAGATGCGTTGCGCGCGGCACGATGGCCAGCTCCACCGGCGCGTGCATCCGGCGCATCGCCGTCTCGTTCATCTCGATCACCGGCTCGTCGTCGCCGCCGACGATCAGGAGCGTGGGCGCACGGACGATCGCCAGCGCATCGCCGGCAAGGTCCGCTCGGCCGCCGCGCGACACGACCGCGGCCGCGCTCGGCCGCTCGGCGGCCGCGATGAGGGCGGCCGCTGCGCCCGTGCTCGCGCCGAAGTAGCCGATCGGCAGCTTCTGCACGCCCGGATGCGCGGCCGCCCAGTCGGTCGCCGCGACCACCCGGCGTCCCAGCATCGGGATGTCGAAGCGATACTCGGCGGTGCGAACGTCGATGCGCTCCTCCGCCTGCGTCAGGAGGTCGAGGAGCAGCGTCGCGTACTGCCCGTCGTTGAGCGACTCTGCGACCTGGCGATTGCGGCTGCTGAGGCGGCTGCTCCCGCTGCCGTGGGCAAAGATGATCAGGCCTCGCGCGCGTTCGGGCAGATGCAGGTCGGCGTCGAGGACATCGGCGCCGTCGCGAATGCGCACCGCGTCAACCACCATCGGGGCGTGCATGGTCATACTCCTGTCGGATACGTTTCCGGGAGGTCCGCGCTCTCGCGCGACCACCGCTCGAGCGGCGTCAGCGCGGTCGTGGTGTCCACGTGAATGACGGCATCGAACTGATCCGCGAGGCGCGCGCGGAAGTAGTGGCTCGCGCGCTCCGTTTCCGGCTGGTACACCACGCCGATGGCGCGCTCGAGGCGAGAGTCGGCGAGCGCGTCGCGCGCATCGGAGGTGCGAAGGACGAAGCGCTCGAAGCCGGTATCGTGAAGGAGGCGCTCGTAGCTGCCCTCCAGCGACGGCGTGACGCGCCGCCGTTCGGCGGGCTCGTCCCATTCGCGCGCCGCGGTCACCGCGCCCGTGTGCGTCGTGAAGCCCACGAGGAACACTTTCTCGCCGTGACGCTCGCGCGCCAGCTGACCGAGGTTCAACTCGCCCCAGTCGCCCATCTGCGTGGCGCGCGCGTCGCCCAGGTGTGAATTGTGCGCCCACACGACCGCCCGTGCGTATCCCGATCGTCTGATCGTCCACTCGAGCAGCGCATCGAGCGTTTCCATCATGTGGGTGTCGCGCAGGTTCCACGACTCGGCCTGGCCGCCGAACATCGCCCGATAGTAACGCTCGGCGTTGCGCACGAGCCGCGCATTCTGCTCGGCGACGAAGTGCTCGTCCTCGGCGACCCGTCCGTCGCGGGAGGCGTAATCGGCCGCCGATCTCTGCATCTCCATCAGCTGGGCCACGACATCGTCTTCACAGGAGCGCGACAGGCCGAGCGTCGCCGCGTAGCCATAGCTCTGCGCCTCGTCCGTGCCGAACTGCTCGAAGCAGCTGTACCGGCACCGCGCCCGCGCCGCGGCGTCGGGATCGACCTTGCCGAGGTACCGCAACACGGCATCCATCGACGCGTGAAGGCTGTAGAGATCGAGGCCGTAAAAGCCGACGCGATCCGCGGTCATCCCCCTCGCGTTGTGCCGCCACAGCCATTCCAGGAAATCGACGACAACCGTGTTCCGCCACATCCACCGGGGAAAACGGACGAAGTCGTCGAGCGCGCCGGTCGCGCCCGTTTCCCGGCTCGCGTGACGCACCCAGCGGTTCGCGCGATACGCGTCGGGCCAATCGGCCTCCGCCGCCACGACGTTGAACTGCTTCGTTCGTATCAGCGCGCTCGTGAGGTTGGCGCGGATGCGGTAGAACTCCTCGGTGCCATGCGTCGCTTCCCCGATGAGCACGAGCCGCGCGTCGCCGATGAGATCGAGGAGCGGGCTCAGGCCGTCTTCGCTCGGAGTGAACCAGAGCGCGGCGTGCCGGACGGCGTCGACCGCGTCGCGATCGTGCATGACGGCGAAGCAGGTGCAAGTTTGCCGCCTTCGCGCTGATGCGCTTCGGCGTGCCGTCCCTATCGCGAGTCGACGAGCTCCCGATCCTTGAACTGAAGCTGATAGAGGCGGTGATAAATGCCGCGGTGCGCGAGCAGCTCCTGGTGGGTGCCCGACTCGCGCAGCTCGCCCTTGTGCAGGACGAGAATGCGGTCCATGTCCTGGACGGTCGAGAGGCGGTGGGCGATGGCGATCGTCGTGCGGCCGCGCATGACGACCTTCAACGCGTCGCGGATCAGGAGCTCGGTCTCGGTGTCGACGCTCGAGGTCGCCTCGTCGAGCACGAGCACCGGCGGATCGAACGCGAGCGCCCGCGCGAACGACAGGAGCTGCTTCTGCCCCACCGACAGCGTGGCGCCCCTCTCGGCCACGGGGGTGGCGAGACCGAGGGGCAGCCGATCGATGAACGGGCCGGCGTGCACGGCGTCCACCGCGCGCCGGACCGCCGCGTCGTCGATCGCCTCGTTGCCGAGACGGACGTTGCCGCCGATGGTCCCCGAGAAGAGGTGCACGTCCTGCAGCACGAGCCCGAACAACGAGCGGAGCTCGTGGAGATCCATGTCGCGGATGTCGGTGCCGCCAATCGTGATGCGTCCCTCCTGCACGTCGTAGAACCGCAGCAGCAGGCTGACGATGGTCGTCTTGCCGGAACCGGTGGCGCCGACGAGCGCGACGCGCTGGCCGGGCTCGACCTCGAAGGAGACGTGGCGCAGCACGGGCTCGCCTTCGACATAGGCGAAGGTGACGTTCTCGAAAGCAATGCGACCGATCGGGGATCGGGGATCGGGGATCGGGGATCCGAAGTTCGCGGCCTGCGATTCTGATCCCCGATCCCTGATCCCTGATCCCGACCGAATCTCGACCTTCGTATCCAGCAGCTGGAAGATTCGCTCGGAGGAGGCCATCGCGCCCTGCAGGATGTTGAACTTCTCCGACATGTCGCTGATGGGGCGGAAGAAGCGCGACGAGTACTGCAGCGACGCGACCAGGGAGCCGAGCGTGAGCGCCCCGGCCATCACCCACCCGCCGCCGAACCAGATGATGAGCGCCGCCGCGAGCGCGCTGATCAACTCGATCGCCGGATAGAACACCGCGTAGAAGAAGATCGACTGCACGTTGGCATCCCGATACGTGCGGTCGATGCGGTCGAACTCCTCGAAGTCGCGGGCCTCCCGGCGGAACAGCTGCACGGTCGCCATGCCGGTGATGCGCTCCTGAAGGTACGCGTTGATGCGCGCAATCCAGGTGCGCACCGTGCGGTACGAGTCCCGCACGTTCTTCCTGAACCACTGCGTGATGAACCAGATGAGCGGCAGGACCGAGAAGGCGACGACCGCCAGCCGCCAGTCGATCCAGATCATCATCACCATGATGCCGACCAGCGTGAACAGATCGCCGAACACCGAGACGACGCCGGAGGTGAAGAGGTCGTTGAGCACGTCCACGTCGGTGGTGACGCGCGTCATCAGCCGGCCGACCGGATTGCGGTCGTAGAACCGCAGATCGAGGCGCTGCAGGTGCTCGTAGATCTGCATCCGCAGGTCGAACATGATGCGCTGCCCCGTCAGCTGCAGCAGCCAGGTCTGCCCGTAGTCGAGCACGAACGAGCCGGCGAGCGTCGCGAGGTACAGCGCCGCGATCCGCACGAGCCCGCTCGCGTCGCGCGCCGGGATGTACTGGTCGATCACGAGCTTGACGAGATACGGCGGCGCGAGCTCCAGCGCCGAGTGGGCGACGATGGCAGCCGTCGCCAGCGCGACGTGCCGCTTGTACGGCCGCAGGTACGTGATCAGCCGCCGCATCAGCCGTGCGTCGTACGCCTTGCCGAGAACGTCTTCCTCGTGAATAGACATAGTGGTCAGGCGGACCTGAAGGTCCGCCTCTACGCCGGCTGTTCCGGTCCTCCGTTCGTGTTCACGTTCATGCGTGGACGTAGAGGCGGACCTTCAGGTCCGCCTACGACGCCGCCAGCTCTTCCTCCAGCAACTGCTTCCGGTACAACTCCGCGTACAACCCGTTGCGCGCGACGAGCTGATCGTGCGTCCCACGCTCGACGATCGCGCCGTCGTCCAGCACGAGGATCTGATCCGCCGTGCGCACCGTCGACACCCGGTGCGAGACGAGGATCGCCGTGCGCGAGCGCATCACGCCCGCGAGGCGGGAGAGGATCTCCTCCTCGGTGTAGGTGTCGACCGCCGACAGCGCGTCGTCGAGGACCAGGATCTTCGGGTCCGTCATCACGGCGCGCGCGATGGCGGTGCGCTGCTTCTGCCCTCCCGAGAGCGTGATCCCGCGCTCGCCGACGACGGTGTCGTAGCCCTTCGGAAAATCGGCGAGGTCCTTGTCGAGCCGCGACACGTGCGCCGCGTGCTCCACCTGCTCGCGCCGCACGTCGGCGACGCCGAACGCGATGTTCTCGGCGATGGTCGAGCTGAAGAGAAACGGCTCCTGCGGCACGAAGCCAATCGCCCCGCGGAGCGCCGCCAGCGGCAGGTCCCGCACGTCCACGCCGTCCACGAACACGGTCCCCGGCGGCGGATCGTTGAGGCGCGGGAGCAGGTTCAGCAGCGTGGACTTGCCCGAACCGGTCGCGCCGACGATCGCCGTTGTCGTTCCGGCCGGCAGCGTCGCCGAGATGTTGCGGAGCACGGTGACGTCGCCGTACCTGAACGTGAGGTCGCGAAACTCGACGCCGCCGCGAATCTGATCGCGCGAGGTGATCGCCGAGCTCGCTCCCGCATCGGTGATGGCCGGTGCCGCGGTGAGCACATCGAGCATCCGCTTCCACGACGCGGCGCCGCGCTGCAGCAGGTTCGTCACCCAGCCGAAGGCAATCATCGGCCAGGCCAGCATCATCAGGTACGAGTTGAACGCGACGAGATCCCCCACCGTCATCCGTCCGGCGATGACATCCTGCGCGCCCAGCCACAGCACGAGCAGCGCGCCGACGCCCATCAGCAGCCCCATGATCGGGAAGAACGCGCCCTGGACGCGGATCAGCTTCCGGTTACGCCGCACGTATTCGTCGTTGGCCTCCTTGAACCGCTCGATCTCGAACCGCTCCTGCCGGTACGCGCGCACCACGCGGACGCCGGCCAGCGCCTCCTGCGTCACGGCGCTGATCGTGGACAGCTGCTCCTGGATCTTGTCGAACCGCCGGTGGATGGCCGCGCCGAACATATAGACGGCGACGGAGAGGATCGGCAGCGGGATGAGCGACAGCAGCGTGAGCCGCCGGTTGAGCGACAGCATCACCCAGATGACGGCGATGAACGTCAGCACCGTGTTCGACAGGTACATGACCGCCGGGCCGATCATCATGCGGACGGCGTTGAGGTCGTTGGTCGCCCGCGACATCAGGTCGCCCGTGCGGTTGCGATGGAAGTAGGCCGGCTCGAACAGCTGCAGCCGCGCGAAGAAATCGTTCCGCAGGTCGAACTCGATGTCGCGCGACGCGCCGATCATGATGCGCCGCTGCAGGAACCGGAAGACCCCGCCGACCGCCGCCAGGCCCAGGATGGCCCCGGCGTACAGCCGCAGCTTCGCCGCCGTGACGCCGCGCGTCAGGTCGTCGATGGCGTACTTCAGCACCCACGGCCCGGCGAGGGTAATCGCGGTCGTCGCCACGATGCAGACGAAGCCGAAGAGGAACGCGCCGCGGTAGCGGCCCATGTAGGCCAGCAGGCGGCGGGAAGGGCTCACCCGCCGAGTATAATCTCCGGCCATGCAGGCCCTTTACATCGTGATTCCCGTCGTAGGCATCTTCATGATTGCCTACCGCTACTACAGCGCGTTCATCGCCGCGAAGGTCATGTCCCTCGACGACGCGCGCGTCACGCCGGCGCACACGAAGTACGACGGGTCGAATTTCCACCCGATGAGCCGCTGGGTGCTCTTCGGGCACCATTTCTCGGCCATCGCCGGGGCCGGACCGCTGGTCGGGCCGGTGCTCGCGGCGCAGTTCGGCTTCGCGCCGGGCCTGCTCTGGCTCGTGGCCGGCTGCACGCTGTGCGGGGCGGTCCACGATTCGATGAGCCTCTGGGCGTCCACGCGGCGCGGCGGCAAGTCGCTCGCCAACATCGCGCAGGCCGAGATTGGATCCGTCGCCGGAACCGTCGGCGCGCTCGCCATTCTCTTCATCCTGATCGTCGCGCTCGCGGGGCTCGGCATCGCGGTCGTGAACGCGCTCGCCGAGAGCGCGTGGAGCACCTTCACGATCGGCGTCACCATTCCGATCGGCGTGCTCATGGGCTTCCACATGTTCGTCTTCCGGAAGGGGAGAATCCGCGAGGCGACCGTCATCGGCGTCGTCCTGCTGATCGGGGCCGTCATCTTCGGCCGGACGTTCGCCGAATCCGGGTACGGCCCCTACCTGGTGCTCACGCGCCACCAGGTGACCGCGGCGATGGCCATCTACGCGCTCGTCGCGTCGATCCTGCCGATGTGGATGCTGCTGACGCCGCGCGGCTACCTGAGCACGTTCATGAAGATCGGCACGATCGCGTTCCTCGCGCTCGGCGTGATCATCGTGAACCCGACGCTGCAGGCGCCGGCATTCTCACAGTTCATGCACGGCGGAGGCCCGATCATCCCGGGCCCGTGGTATCCGTTCGTGTTCATCACCATCGCGTGCGGCGCGGTGTCCGGCTTCCACTCGCTGATCTCCACGGGCACGACGCCGAAGATGGTCGACAGGGAAAGCGACATCCGGCCGATTGGCTACGCCGCCATGCTCTGCGAAGGCTTCGTCGGCGTGATGGCGCTCATCGCGGCGACCGCGCTGCATCCGGGGGACTACTTCGCGATCAACACATCCGCGTCGGTGTTCGCGAACCTGCACATGCCGATCGTCAACCTGCCGGACCTGCAGGCGGCCGTGGGCGAGAACGTCACGGCGCGCCCGGGCGGCGCGGTCTCGCTGGCCGTCGGGATGGCGCAAATCTTCTCCGCGCTGCCCGGCATGAAGGGGCTGATGGCGTACTGGTACCACTTCGCCATCATGTTCGAGGCGCTCTTCATCCTGACGACCGTCGATTCGGGCACGCGCGTGGGCCGCTTCCTCGTGCAGGAGTTCGGCGGGCGCGCGTGGAAGAAGCTGGGTGACGCGGAGTGGCTGCCCGGCTCGCTCGGCGCGACGCTGTTCATGGTCCTGTCGTGGGGCTATTTCATCTGGACCGGCAACATCAACACCATCTGGCCGCTCTTCGGCATCGCCAACCAGCTGCTCGGCGCGGTCGCGCTCGCGGTCGCGACCACGGTGCTGATCAACATGGGGCGCACGCGTTATGCCTGGGTGACATTCCTGCCGCTCTGCTTCCTGTCGGTGACGACGATGACGGCAGGGTACATGAGCATCACGGACAACTTCTGGCCGCTCACGTCAAGTCCCAACACAGAAGTCCACGTCCAGGGCTATGTGCTGTCGATCAGCACGAGCGTGATGATGGTGTGCTGCCTGATCATCATGGTGTCGGCGGCACGGCGCTGGGTCCAGGTCCTGACCGGTCAGGTGCCGCAGCTGGAGCTGGCGGAAGCGTAGATCCTGGGGCTGTGCGTAGGGGCCGACCTTAAGGTCGGCCCCTACGGTTTTACGGCCACGACGAGCACAGAACTCCCTACCGGCATCGGGATGCGGCGTGACAACGCCGCTTCCCCGCTCAACATCCACGTCAGTGCGGCGTTGATCGGCGCGGCGGGCACACGCATTTCCCAGTCAGTGTCGGAACGTGCCGACGCGTCGCGGCGCAACGCCCTGACGGCCGCCATCGCGGGAAACAACGTCGCGAACAGGTACGTCAGCCTCACCACCTTCAGTCCCGCGCCCTCGACAATCGATCGCATCCGCCCTGTCGTGTAGCGCCGCACCTCGGGCCACGTCCCCGCATGGCCGCCGCGCAGCACGTCGAGCGCCGCGGCGGTCACGACCAGGCCGCCGCCCGGCTTCAGCACGCGCGCCATCTCCGTGACGACCGCGTCGTCGTCGCGCACGTACTGCATGACGTCGAACGACGTCACGAGATCGAAGCGGCTCGACTGAAACGGAATCGCGGCCATGTCGGCGCGCGCCAGCGGAAAACCGGCCGCGCGTGCGTGCGCAAGGCCGCCGGGCGTGAGGTCGAATCCGAACGCGCGGCCGTAGGGGCGCAACAGCGTGGCCAGGTTGTGCCCGGTGCCGCAGCCGCAGTCGAGCAGGTGAAGATCGCGGCGCGGGCCGGCGACCTCCGCGATGGCGGGCGCGACGAACCGGCGGAAGCCTCGAAACCAGAAATGGGTCGCCTCGACGCGGCTGGTCAGGTCGAGGAGATTGTCCATCGATCAGAAGAGCTCGCGATCAGCGCTTCTTGGTCGTCCTGCGGCTGGTCTTCGGCTTTTTCGCGGACGCCTTGCTGACAGGCGCCTTCTTCGCTGGCTTGGCGGTCGTCGGGCGGATCGTCCTGGTGGGCGGCGCCTTTTTCAGGCTGCCCGGTTCGAGCAGCCCTCCGCCGTACAGGCGGCGGTAGTCCTCGGCGGTGCCGAGGATGCGCTTCACGTAGGTCTGGGTCTCGGGGTACGGGATGTCGTCGATGAACTCGTCCTGCGGCATGCCCGGACGCTCGGAGAGCCACTGCGACACGCGGCTCTCGCCGGCGTTGTAGCTGGCGAGCGCGAAGTACGCGCCGCC